>JAMOVR010000313.1 GCA_027061945.1 Candidatus Heimdallarchaeota archaeon | reverse complement strand
TCTTGGTCTCCTTTACATTACAACTATAATATGGGGACTTCGCAATCCAATTATTGCAGTAGCAAGTTATTATGGTGTCTCCATCGTCAACCCACAAGTAATTGTTCCTCTATATAAAGGTCTTCCTCTTGCTAAAATTAGTGCTATTGCGGCTCTAATATCTATTATTATCAATCGACAAAAATTACAAATAAAATTTTATCCTTTTTTTATTTTAATAATAAGTTTTTTAATTTGTTCTTGGATTTCATATGATCACGCTTTAGTTAAAGAATATGCGATCAAGAGATTTATTGAATTCAATAAAATTGGTTTAATGTTTTTTATTACTGTATGGTCTATTAATAACTGGAAAAATCTTAAAATATTATTTTATACTATTATTTTTTCTATAGATTTTGGTATCTTAAAAAATCTTGCTGAAACGCAAACTAAAGGGAAATGGTATGCCGTAACAGGCACAGGAGGATGGATTGCAGATTCAAACGATTGGGGATTAGCTTTAGCTATGAGTATTCCTTTAATTTATGGTGCTTTAATGAAAGCAAAAACTCTAAAAAAACAAATATTTTGGATGGGAAATCTTGCTGCTGCTTTATTAGTTTTAACCCTAACTTCTTCTCGAGGAGCATTTTTAGGAACCGCTATTGCTATGTCTATTCTTATTTTAACCGATTCTAGTAAGTTTAGAATTTACACTTCGATAGTATTAGTTTTAATTTTAGTCATTCATTATATGCCTTCTAGTTATCCTGATCAAATTCGTTCAATCTTTCAGTCCAAAAATGTTGCTATTCAGGCCTGGGAGTCTGAACAGGTAGATTATAATAAATATACAGGGGCAGAACGAACTTATTATTGGAAATTAGCTTATTATATGACCAAAGAACATCTTTGGACTGGCGTAGGTTGGGGAAATTATGTTTATGCTAGACAATTTTATGAAAAAAAGCCAGGAACTACAGTTGCACATAGTACTTGGTTTCAAATCGCTGCAGAGGCAGGTATAATCACTTTAAGCGTGTATATCTTAATGATCATCTTTTCAATTTTGAGACTCCTTAAAACATGGTTTTATGGAATTCGTCGATCTTGGATTGAACTTGAAATTTATGCTAAAATTTTTCTATGTGGTATGTTGGCATTCTGTATTTCGGCTAGTTTTGTCTCAAGAGAAAATTCTGAACTTTTATTCGTTTATATGGCTATATCTTTGGCCTTATCTAAATTAAGAGAAAGCAAGGAGATTTAAATCTCCTTGCTTTCTCTTAATTTATCTTCTTTTCTTGATCTGTTTTAAAATTTTATTCTCGTAAAAATGGAATTTTTATCAAATCCTTTAGCAATCCATTCGGATGGTTTGTATTTTTTATATGTATTTATATCTAAGTATATATATTCACTTCCCAAGATATAAAAATTATTATCAATATTTATAGTTGTTAGTTTAGTGGGTTCAATTTGTAATGGAATTGAAGATTCTTCAATAACAATATTATTCGTAAATGTAATATTTTCTGCTTCACCTTTTACTAATATCACACTCCACCTTGTGTTCTTTATAAGATTGTTTTTAATGATAATATCTTTCCCCAGTAATGTAAAACCTTGGCCATGGATGTCTAAAAAACTATTATTAATAATCTTTATATTACGAGCTCCGTTAATTACTGTTATGCCTGCTCCGCCAGCAGGTGAAGGATATTTTCCAGATCTATATAAGATGTTTCCTTCAATTGTTACTCCATCAATTTCACCATTTATATGTATTCCATTAATGTGTGTATCTCTAATATAGTTATCTTTAATTAAAATATCTTTTGCACTTGCTGATATATATATGCCATGTTCAACTTCAGAGTATGCGATATAATTGTTAATTATTTTTGTGTTATTAGTCTTATAATTCATAATACCATAATTTCTGATATGATGAATCTTATTGTTTCTAATTGTTATATTATTACAATATCCTAATGTTATTCCACGTTGTCCACCTGTTAGTTCAAAATTTTCAATTGTTATATTAGATGATTTTTCAAGAATTATGGAAGAGCCACCATATTTGTTTTCTTGCAAATCTTCTTCCGTTCGAGCATCAATGATCACACCTGGTTCGCCAGATAAAATAATTGGTTTGCTATCTAAACCATTTAATTTCTTTAAATGAAGCGTCCCACGGTAAAGACCTGGCTCAAATTTAATAATATCTCCTGCTACAGCTTCATCTTGAATCTTTTGCCCTATTTCTTCTAAACTCATTTCTGGAGATACGATTATGGTTTTAGCATATACTCCTGATATGAAGATTATTACTAACCAACCCAATAATAGCGTTACATATATACCCTTTTTAATGTTAATCATGGTATATCCCTCCTTTAATTGATTTCAGTTTTTATAACAATAGTTGGTAAATTAATGCATAGTTGTTTGTCAATTTTATCCAAACAAACACTATCTCGTCTTTTGTCCCAGGTTTTCCAGAAATTAAACCATTTATAATTTCTAATCGAACTCCACAAGTCTGCTAGACTTTTCTTGCTGGAAATCCGAAAATAAATACGATATCGTTGAGTTTTCGCATCAAAAATTTTCCCATAGGGAACTATCTCTATATAAGGATAACCTTGGCTTGTATATCCGTCAGGCTGAGCAGGTGTGTATGAAGAAACAGAAGGCACTTCCCAAGGCCAATCCTTATCCATAAAAACAGCATAAATAGGTCCTACCAGCCTCTCTTTTGGGGGTTCCACAAAGAAAGTCATATAAAAAAGATCAGCTTTTGAATCATATTTGAAATATCGAACAATTCTCAAATTATTTGTAATATCTATGTCTGATGCTTCCGAAGAGGGCATATTCCTTATCTCGATCTCAAAAGGAATGTCTTTTTTATCTAGAGAACGCCAATATTGTAATTCTTCATCTGACAGATCAAAATATATTTTTACAGTCCAAGATCTTTCTCCCGCTTTTAGTATCTCTCGGGAGCTAATGATTTCAAAATAGGGATATCCATCTTCAGTATATCCTTTAATTTCTGCCCCCTGAGGCAAATCGTTTCTGATTTTTTTATCAGTTTTCAAAATCAAAACAATAGGACCACTTATATCTTCTTTGGCAGTCAAATAACAGTTATAAGTCATTAAACCACTTTTAGAATCATAATATAGCCACTGCGAAATAGAAACTTGGTCTGGAGACAGAGAATTCCAACTTTCTAGAGATAAGGAAGTCTCAGAATCTTGATTGGCTTCTAAAATATTAGAATTTTCGTTATCCCTACTAGTATAATATCCATAGATCATAATACCACAGGACGCGGGATTCTTTCGGCAAAATTCAATGGCAGCCTGATATCCATCATTGTATCCATCATTTTTGCCATCTATATATCCTTTATTATAGCCTTCACTATATCCATTATTATATCCCTGCTCGTATCCTTCATTATAATTTTCTTCACAATTGTTGTTATTATCTTGATCATCTCTAGAGTAGTTGTTAGCTGCCAAGGTAGGAGAATCGTTATTTTTTAACGTAGACGTACCATTGTCTACATAATTATAAATTCCTGATAGTAAAATTAATAAAAGATTTTTATTTTCTACTAAATTATTGTAAAGATTATTTGAATCTGTAAAATCTGTGTTTACTAAACAAACAGAAAGGCCATCAAAAGCTTTGTCATTAGCAAATTTATTACTTTTCAAAATGACTTCATTTTTTTCTCCTGTAATAAAAACGCTACCTCCAAAATGTATAGTTTCATTTCCTTGAAAGTCATTATTAATAATATCTATATCGGCTCCCTGAATAAATAATGCTCCACCAGAACTCCATCCTCCTATAGTTTTTGAACCATAAACTAAATTGTCAGTAAAATTTACATACCCCTTACCATTCACATATACAGATGATCCATAATGCAAAGAACTATTATTTATAAAATTATTTCTTTCAATATCGAATTCCCATGATTTATCTAAAAATTGACTTGCCAGAACACCAAACAATTCTATTTTATTATTTTTAAAAATTGAATCAGTAACCGTGGTTTTGGGACTAACAGAATATATTATAGAAAAGACAACATTGTTATTTTTAAACTCACTATTAGTAATTTTCACTTCATTATTTGACATAATTCTCATTACATAATTTGCTTGAGCAGATTCCACCTTTACTCCATCAATAGTTACCTTTGAAAATCCGACAACTTCTAAGCAGGACCACGCATTATTTTGGCAGGTTAGACTCACATTGGTGATTTTAAGATTAGTAGAATCAGCGCCTTGAATAAAAAGAGGACCCTTTATTAAGGTTCCATCTGGGGATGTAGCTTGTATTGCCAAGCTTTTATTATCTTCTGAATTAAAAGAAAAAGAACCGTCAAAAGTTCCAGATTGCAAAACAATTGTATCATCTTCTCCATTTTGAGCAGCTTCTTGTAATGCCTGAGTAAATTCTTCCGAACTTGTGACTGTATAGACTGCTGAGTATCCAGCAGCTAAGGGCCACATAAACCATAACATTATAAATCCTACTACCCAAAAAAAACGTTTTTTAAACATGGCGCCCCTCCTTAAGGGAAATTTTGTGGGGACGAAGGGAGAAGGGCGCAAGAGATGGCACCGGCAGGCTTAAATTTGGTGCCATCCCACCGGGGATTCGGCAGCCCGGCTACCTTAGGAGCTAGCGCTCCCTTAGGCCCGCGGCTTTGCGCCCCACCCTTTCGAGTGGTTTGCCCTTATCGTCCCCTTCTTTTCTCTTGATCGAGTCTCACGATGAGCGACTTAAAAATGGCGATTTTTAAAAATAGATAAAAACGGTAGGAAAAGAAAGATAAATGCTGAAATTTCGACATATTTCTTCCTCCTACAAATTTTGAGTATAACTTTCCTTTAAAAACCGCTTTTGTTTCTAAGCAAACAAGATGCCTCTTTATTTCATTGAAAATCAAGAAAAGCATTAAGGGTGGTGTATACTTTCACCTACATCAAGGACAAAAATTTGGCGGGGATTGTGATCTGGCATTACTGATTGTATGTAGAGCAAAACCTACACTTGTCAGCAAATGTTTATTATTTTTTCGGGGAACAAAAGATGGCCTGCCCCGAGGGCAGGCCAAAGGCAGGAAAAATTAGTCCTCACCCAGGGTAATTAGAGGGCGTAATCTCTTCAGCTTTTTCTGGCCAATACCTTTGACTTTTAAAAGCTCTTCAACGGATTGGAATGGACCGTGAGCCTCGCGGTAATCTACAATCCTTTGGGCCACTTTAGGTCCTACGCCAGGGAGTTTGGTGAGTTCCTCTACCGAGGCCGTATTGATGTTCACCCCGGCCCAGGCCATACTTAAGAAAAACAAAGCCAACAACACCCCTAAGAAACCAGCTTTGAGACGACCCATACCTCACCTCCGAGAAAAATTTTTCAAAGAATCGACCACCAAATTGACGAACTTTAACGATACAAATCTACAAATTTACTTGACATGGTATTCATAATGCTTATTTGATAAGAAACTGTTCCTATTTCATGTTCAGAGGAGGGCATTGCTCCCAAGTAAGTAGATTGCTTCATTAAATTGGGCCTCTTTTTCTCCTTCCTCTTAAGCCGCGCTTCCTCCCGAAAAATAAACCTGAAAAATTTTCTGGCCGGAGAAAGGACATATTCCACGGCGAATATCCAAGGCCCAATCAATTAAGGAGGAAAAGATGGCCGTAACCCTT
>JAMOVR010000312.1 GCA_027061945.1 Candidatus Heimdallarchaeota archaeon | reverse complement strand
AGAAAGAATTTGTATATGGATAAAGACTTTTGGGCGCCTGAAATGGCACGTTACATTGAGCTACTCATAGAGCATGCTCGGGGAAGGCCGGTCCTGCAATTTAATCGCGTAGATTTTCGTTTGCCTTGGCTTAAAGCCAATTTTCCTAAGGCGAAAATAGTTCATATTTATCGCAATCCAAGAGATCAATGGTGTTCTTTTCTTAGGGAGATTGATGCTTTTGGTCCTGAAGACAAAATGAAAGATTTTCCTTCAAAAGATAGGTTCTATCTTCTTATGTGGTGTGAAGATCTTAAGTATCATTTTCCATTTTTGGATCCATCTCGGGCCTCCCATCCTTATGAACTTTTTTATTATCTTTGGCATCTTTCTTTTGTCTTTGGCAAATCTTTTGCAGATTTCTCCTTTTCTTTTGAGTCTCTTATTGAATCTCCCAAGGATGTTATTTCCCCTTTGTTTGAGGGGTTAGGCTTATCACCTTTAGATAATGCTGTTCTAATGAACCTAATAAAAAAACCGTTGATTGGAAAGTGGAAGAAGTATGCTTCTGATGAATGGTTCAGAAAAATAGAGTCAACATGTGTTAAGGTTTTGAATAACTTTTTCGCTAATTAACTCTATATTAATAATAGATAATACATGGTGAATAGTAAAACCAAGATAGTTTATCTCGCTAATTCTAAATATGTTGGTGGTGGTAATAGAAGTTTACTTTCTATGGCTCAGAAAGTTAGTGAAGAAGGCCACGAAGTTTTAATATCTGTCCCGGCAGAGGGGGATTTTACCTCCTTGTTAAAGGATAAAAACTTCCGATATCATGTTCTTGATCATCGGTTGGGGCGATTCTCGAAAATTGCTTTTTTTTTGAAGCTTTCAAAATATTTGAAGTTGTTTAATTCTTATTCTCCCAATATCATTCATGCAAATGATCTGTATTGCTATTATATAGCGAGTTTTGCGGCTAAGATTCTGAAAATTCCACTTGTCTGCCATATCCGTTTTTCTGCTGAAGAAAGAAGTGTAAAATACCATATGAAAGTTCTACCAAAGTTTCTTATTTTTAATAGTATTTATATGAAGAGTCTTTTTTTGGAAAAAAATCCGAAGTTTCCATTATCGGTAAAAAAGGAGGTTATTTACAACTTTTTTGATCCTGATGAGTATTACTATCCTCAAAAACGAAATTTATTAAGGGAACAATGGGGTGTAGATAACAATTTTTTAGTAGGCATAATTGGCAATTTTTTTCCTCAAAAAGGTCATGATACTTTCCTTCATATGGCTAAAGAGCTTTTAAAATCTTCTAAAGATTTTAGGTTTGTAATTGTCGGAAAAGACCATTCCCAAAAAATTGAAAACCGCATAAAGGCTCTGATTAAGAAGCTCGAATTAGAAGACTATATTATTTGGTTTGGGTATCAAAAAGATGTTGGTGTGATTCTTGCTGCCATGGATGTCTTAGTCGTACCTTCTACCTATGAGCCATTTGGCCGAGTTGCAGTTGAAGGGCTTTTGGCAGGTTTGCCTGTAGTTGCTTCTAGGACGGGAGGTTTAGTCGAGATTTTAGAAGATGCTCCCTATGGATTTTTAGTTGGTCCTAATAATTATAACGAATTTGCTAATACAGTAAGAAATATCAAAAACAAAAAACTTTCCTTCCCTCTTATGGACAATAGAAATTATGCTATTTCTCGTTTTGGTGTAGAAGCAAATTTTAATAAACTCAAAAAAGTCTATAGCTCATTAGTTTTTTAGTTCTCCAACTTCCGGGCGTTCCATTGTAGGAGGTCCGTTGAAGGAAACCGAGAGATGGAGTCCGTATGTGAGATAGTCGGGGCCCAGAGAGGAATGGGGCAAGGGCGTGAAAGAAGCTCTTCGGGAGGACAGAAGACTGGTCTTTCAAGGCGAGGGAAATTCTGGATATTTGTTTGGGTCACTCATGAAGTTTCTGTGTTTGGAGGATGCCGAATTGGCTTTTTGGGAATTTTCATTCTGGCCGAAAAATGTTAAAAATAGAATGGCCTACGGAGGAGGTGGTTAGATATATCTTTTTGTAACATTAAAAGAACGGCCAAGCTAGAATGAATAGTTCTTTTAATTTTATCGTAGTTTGATATTCCATCATATTATGAGTTATTTCCTTTGAAAAGGATGTGATTGTTATGAAGATTATTGTTTTAGCAGCAGGTATGGGTTCTAGGTTGGGATTAGGAAATAAGTCGAAATTTAGTTTTTCAATTCCCTTTCTATTTACTGAGCACTTATTTAAAGTAGTAAAGGCTTTAGAGGAAAATTATACTCAAGACTTAGACTTTATAAGTGAGGAGTTTTTGATAGAGAATTTATTTAAAAATATCAACAGATTGAATTTAATGAAAGAATTTTTATTTGTTCTGGGTTATAAGTTTTTAGAAGTTACTCCTATTTTGAGTTATCTTGCACAGAAGTATGGTGAAAAAATTAATTATGTAGTAAATCCTTGGTTTGAGGATACTAATACAGCTTATTCTTTGCTTTTGGCTATTAAATCTATTATCAATAGTGCTTATGATGATGATATTTTAATTTTCAATGGGGACAATTATCTTTCTAAAGATGCTTGGACAAAAGTTATGATGTCTTTACCTTCTGGAAAATCTTTTGTGGTTGTAGATAGAGCTTCTGCTCTGACAGAAGAATCTTTCAAAGTAAAAATTGATCAAACAGGAAAACAAATTTTGGATATGGGTAAGGATTTATGTTTAGAAGAGAGTACAGGAGAATTTATAGGTGTTTCTTTCGTTGTAAAGAGGGATTTGCCTTTGTTTTTAGATATTCTGGAAAATCTAGTTGAAAATGATAAGAAGTCTTATTATGATTTAGCTTTTATTCCTCTTTCTCAAAAAGGAAAGATCGATTATGTCTTTTTAGATGGTGAATTATGGACTGAAATAGATTTTCTAGAAGATATTAAAAAGTTAGTCAAGATTCTCTTAAAAGACTCCTTATGACTCGGCTATCTTTGATCAAGAGCTTAAAGAAAATTGATGATTTAATTAATAGAAAAGTTCGGAAAATATTAAATGTCAGATACATTCTATTTTTTATTCATAACTTGATGACATTTATTCATCTTTATCCCTTATATTTGGAACTAAGAAAGGATTCCAGAAATAAAATATTTTTTACTAGCCCCAGCGCAGATTTAATAAAGAATTTAGCGGACCCATTTTTTGATTTGTCTCCTTTGTGGCATAATTTTATATCTCTACAATCGACAAGGTGGAAAAAATGGGATGTCATTTTGTGTGCAGATTATATACTACCTTGGTATTATCGTTATAGTAAATTTGTTCAGACTTTTCACGGTGTTGCGGCTAAAAAAACTCCTGAAATATCTGACTATCGTTTTCATCCTAATTTAAAAAAATTTGATCTAATTTTTTTCCCTAATAAGTCTTTCTTGATGGAAGCAGTTGCTAAAAGCCTCGTTTCTCTTGAAAATGCTTTTGTTACAGGACTGTTTGTTATGGATTATCTTTATTCGTTAAGTAAAATGGATAAAGAAGCGTTAAAAAAACAGCTTTTTCTTAAACATGCTGTGGTAAGGAAAAGATTTTCGAAAATTGTGATGTGGGCACCAACCTTTAGTTCAGTTGACTTGAGTTCCTGGCTTTTTTTTGAAAATATTGTATCTAATTTAGCTTCTTCATCAAAAGATATTTTATTAATTGTTAAACCTCATCCTAATATCTTTCGAAAAAAAAGTAGGATTCAATTTGAAAATGATTTAAATGCTCTTTTTCCTAAAAAAAACTATCTGGTTTGTTACTCAGATCCTTATCCTTTTTTAGTTGTAAGTGATTTATATATTGGAGATTTTAGTTCTTTGTCTTTTGAGTATTGCTTTTTAAAAAAGCCTCTAATTTATTTGTCTCTTGATAAGGCCGAAAAAGTAAGGATAGCAGATCCTGATCAATATCGATTATTATTAGAAGCTTCTTATGTAATAAATTCTGTTTATGATCTGTCCAAAGTTTTACAGGATGTTAGGCATGTAACACCATCTCAACAGCGGGCAATGAAAGAAATTGTTAGTCGTTATTTTCAAAATATAGGACATTCCTCTAAATATGCAGCAAAAATTTTAAGAAATCATAACTTAGTGTTTTAATAGATATGTCTTCTCGTGGCACTTCTTTGGAAGCAAAAACTGCACGTTCTGCTATTTGGCAAATATTGGGTGGAGGGTGGCAAACTTTAGTCCGTCTGGGGGCTAGTGTCTTTTTGGCGAGAGCTTTACGTCCTTCCGATTTTGGAATATTCGGTATGGCCATTCTTTTTCAAGAGTTTCTTCTCCATATAGGTTCCTTTGGAGTTGGAGCCGGAATAATTGCTAAAAAACAAGTAACTCAAAAAGATCTTGATACTTGTTTTTGGATAATGTTAACTGTCCGCTTTTTGTTGTTTTTATTTGCTTATTTTGGTGCGCCTATTGCTGCCTCTTTTTTTAAGGAGCCCAGGTTAGTTTCTGTGGTTAGAGTTGTTAGCCTTTGTTTTTTAATCGAAGTTTTTGGGATGATTCCCAAATTGATACTCTCTAAGCATTTACGCTTTGCGTTGATTAATATCATTTACGCAATTTCTGGGTTTTTGGGTTCCTTAGTGGCCGTCCTCTTGGCGCTTTTTACTGATTTGAGTTATTGGGCGCTGGTGTTTTCTACATTATTTAGTTCTACCTTAATTAATTTTTTGCTTTTAATTTTTTCAAAATGGTTTCCTGGGTTTAGTTTTGATTGGAAGAGCTTTCGTTATTTTTCTCGTTTTGGTTTCTATAGTCTTGGCTTTGCAATATCAAATTATTTAAGGCAAAACCTTGATTATTTGCTGGTTGGACGACTTTTGGGGTCTTATCAGTTAGGTCTCTATGAATATGCTTATCGTATTCCTCATTTGGTTTTTGATAGAATTTCTCGTCCGGTAGGTTCTGTTATTTTTCCAGCTCTTTCTAAAGTTCAAGATGATAATAGAAAGATATTTTTGGGTTATTTAAAAGCTACAAAGTTCGTTGTATTAATAGCTTTCCCTTTACTCTTTGGTTTGGCTGCCATAGCAGATGTTTTGGTGCCGGTTATGTGGGGTAATCAATGGCTTCCTATCATTATCCCTCTTCAGATTCTTTGTTTTGCAGCTGCAATTAAATGTCTTTTTCAGCCAATAGGTTCTATTTTTTACTGTAAAAATAGGCCCGATATTCCCTTCAAAATATCTTTGATTTCTTTGCTCTTTACTGGTTTTTCGGTGGGGGTTTTAGGTTATTTTTATGGTTTAAATGGTGTGGCTGTTGGAATGTTGCTCCCTGTTTTTCCTTCTTATTTGATCCTTCAATATGTATTTAGACGGATTTTAGGTGTGAACTTGTTTGAACTTTTTCGTGTTGTTTTTCCTGTGTTGGTCTCTTCGCTTTTGTGTGCTCTTTTTGTTTTCCTGTTTAAGGGATTATTGATTATTTTTAGTGTAAATTTAGTTTTAGTTTTAATTATGTCAATCTTTTTTGGTTCCGTGGTATATTTTTTTTCCTTATTTTTTCTTTTTCGTTCCTTCTTTTTGGAGGTTCTAGAACTGTTTTCCCTAGTCTCTGGTATTGATTTAGGTAATACTTTTTTTGCTAACATTCATTTTATTAGGAGGTGAAGTGGAGGTTTGATTTTTAAAACTTTTCCCTATGGGTGGCACCCATATTTGGAATGTTATTCTCGTT
>JAMOVR010000311.1 GCA_027061945.1 Candidatus Heimdallarchaeota archaeon | reverse complement strand
AAAATTATATATTTTTTTTCATTAATTTTTCCTGCCAGGCTAAGGGTAAGCAGCAGGGTAAAAGGAATAGTAATATTGAGATAACGAGGCATGTGTGGAAGAAGAAAATGGACGGGATGCAGGCTACACAATCCAAATGAAATTCCAAAAGCAAAGCTCAGGAAACTCAGAGCTAATAGGCTATCTTTACTATATTTTTTTCTCTGTGTCACAAAATAGAATGCGGCAAAAAAACCTGTCATGGTATGGAGATACATATAACTTGGGAGCATTTGCCAGCGGGTAAGAATTCCCCACAAAGTTTTTTCTCCTTCCAGGCCCGTTTGCATAATATTGAGATGTCCACTGGTTAGGGCTAAACGCCCCAGGAGTGAAAAATTTCCTAATAGGCCATCAATGATTATCGTTTCTAGAATAAATCCGACGAGAAGAATGGTTAGATAAGTAAGAATAGGGCCTATTTTTTTGGTTGACCAGTAAAGATAAATAAGTATGCCAGGCAGAAAAAAAAGATTCGTTAATTTCGCCCCATAAGCCAGGAAAAGAAAAATAGCAGATAATATAAGATAATAAGATTTCTTTTTCCCCTGGTATACTAAAAGAAAATATACTGAACCTAATACATAGCTCATGGAAAAAATACCAGGAAAGAGTTGGCTGCCAGCTTGGATAATGACAGGATGCAAACTGAAGAGGAGTAGAGCCATGATACCCAGTGGTCGACCATAAAGAATAATACCGATACGATAGATAAAAAATGCTGCCATGGTCGCAGCAAAGGCTGATGGCAAATAATAAGTAGAAGGTTTGGCACCAAATATTTTTTGACACAAAAGGGTTAGAAAATTAATACTCCAACGCATGGTATGATGGTCGAGTCGACTATACTCGAGACCATAAAAAAGTCTTTTGGTTTCAAACCATTTGACAAAAGAATCTCCACTATTTTCAACGGGCACTGTGGCGTATAGCCGAAAAAGAAACACTAAGCCACAAAGGAAAAATAGTTCCAACCAGGCTTTATGGTGAATGTTCTTAAAGATCATGAAAGTTTGCGTTGTAACAAATTACTTACCAATAGCTCCTGAAATCATTATTTTTTTTATGCCATTTCCCCGAAAGCTGAGTATTACCTCCAATTGTTAAAATATTTTTGTGAAGAGAAACAAACGGACAGAGAATTCGGTGATTATTGATGAGTAAAAAAAACATAGGATCATGTCCCGGCTGTAGAACGAGAATACCACGATAAAATTTGTTGTTCGCCGTCCTGAGAAAAAGGGTGTTGTCCATATAAAATTTGAGCATTTTACCTGGTTTTTCGCTCACCCAGGTTCCCAGCAAGTCCATGTGTCGCACAGAAGATTTTGCCTGGAGTGCGGCTGGAAAAACAAATATCATCCATAAACTTATCACCAAAAGAACAAGGGCTTGGCGGTTAATGCTTGGTTGCCGGAGAAAAGACCATGGAAGATCTAACAAGACTAAGTGGGGTAGAAAAGAAGAATACCGTACCCATGAAAAGGGTGTGGTAGGTTCAAGACTTTTGGACAGCATCTCTTTGAGCTTACTTAATCTTGTGGAATTACAAATATAATATTATTTCCGGATTAAAACTAATTTGTAAAATTTTCGACCATAAATCAGGAAAAAGGATAATCCTGCACCCAATAATATGCAAGCAGGCACAATGCCTTTACACCAAAAAGAGAGCGCAGAAAAGCCAATTAAAGGATAGAGGCTGCATCTCACGATGAAGCGAGCTATTTCATGGCGAGAGATATAGCGAGCGATGGGAGGAGAATAACGATAATATAATTGAACGAATTTTTTCCCTGGACCATTTGTTAAGAGAAATCTGTCACGAAATTGTTTGAGTTGGATAACCTGCGGAGCAAGTGAGGTTCCAAAGGCCGCAGTAGCGAGGAAGCAACCTCCTCCTCCTCCTCCCCCCCCACTAGCGGCGTTATTTCCGGTTGCAGGGGTACCGCCTCCATAAGGCAAAGCACTAAAAAAAAGGTTGGCCAGCCGACGCTGTCCCTCGTCATTTGGATGAAGACCATCCCAGGTAAGGTTATTCCAGTCGTTCACCAAAGCGGCATAAGCATCGACCAGGCGAACATTTTTTTCCTGGGCCAGAGCTTGGATGGCGGGGTTGTATTCTGACGGAATATTGAGATGTTGCCCATCTTTTGTGTTAGGTGTTATGGTAGCAAGGATGGGAATGGAACCAGCAGCTCTGCTTTTATCTATCATAATTCCAAGATTGAACTTGGTGGTTGCAGAAGAGACACCTGAACCTACATCATTGGCTCCCTCCATAATTAAAATAAAGCGTGGAAAAGTTCCAGCAAGCACACTGTCTATCCTGTTGACACCCCCTACCGTTGTCTCACCACCCAGACCTCGGTTAACCACTATAGCATTACCTGTTCCTGAGTTAATCAGATGCTGCAGATAAATAGAATATGGCGTAGCACCATAACCCGCTGTTATAGAATCACCAAAAGTAGTTACATTTTCAGTGGCAGCTGGAGCAATATTTGCCATTAATAAAATAAGAACAGAGAAAAAAAATGAGAAAAATTTTGAGTAATTCATGAAAAAATTATTATTTTTTGTCCCTTGCGGGGACGTTTATCCCTATCACCTTTGGCGAAGAGAAATAGAATAAAATTGCCAGAAATCATTTAGGTGTTTTTTACACGTAATATTTAGGAAGCAAACTAAAAAGAATTTTTAGGTAATGAATGCTATCTATTAATGACTGTATAGGTAAACCGACACATAGCGCTTTATGCTCTTCACAGACATCATCCTGATTTCACGAAAAAAAAATCTGATTGTTTCCCTACCTATGTCGGGATACTAAGGAACTTCTTAATAATGGTAAATTAGTTATATAGTTTCAAAAAAAGATTATCAGCGCTTTTTGACATATCTTCAGGTCCGTCGATGTCAGTAGGTTCTGAAATTTTGTCTGGGTTATTGACTAAAACAGGACTTGACCATTGAGTACCCGTCCATTTGCTTTGCAATGGATAATATGAACCATTAATATAACGTTTCCATTGGGCAAATACTTCGCCATCAGAATTCAAAAGAACAACCGGTTGAATATCCGGAACAGTGTTTGTTGGATGAAGACGTTGTGGCTTCTGCCATTTTGACTGAAGAAATCTGGAGTAAAAAATATCATCATTGCTTCCATCATTCCCGGACCATACAATCAATGGGATGTTATTATTATCGATAATAATCATAGGGTATATACTCCCAGCCAAATCTGCTGAGACCACTTGTGGTTCTTCTTTTTGCTGGCCCATAATTGACATGGCACGAATGGAGTAAGAACCATCTTCGACTGCTGTCCAGGCAATCCATTTTGTTCCATCCGCAGCAGTATCAATGGCTGGATGTAAATTATCAGCGTTGTCATCAGTCAGTTGCAGAGGAGCACTCCACTTTTTATCCTTTAAAGAGCTGAGGAAGATTTCGCTGCGTAACCCATCGGATTGTGCCCAGACAAGATCAGCTTTTGTTATTGAGTTCTTCACATCACTGACGAGTGGACGGCAATAACCTTGATATGTGATCAAAAAAATAAAAAAAATAGTTATGATAATCTGAATTACTGAGGTTTTCATGGGTTCACCTTTCTGTAGCTGAAAAAGTATAAATGATGCTGCGCTTCTTCTTTAATCAGCTCCACCGTGAATAAGTATCTATGAATACTAGTTAATTATTATTCCCACCACTGTCGTTGCATGGAAATTTTTTTTGCTATTGGTAACGGCAATATTTTATAACGCTTCCCCAAACGGTAGGCAATGAATTTTGCAAGATTTCTAAGCAGGCTTTCTGCCATCTTAAAATATTTTCTTTTTTCCCAGATAAAAAAAAGTTCCGAATGGACGAACTGCCTACCCGAACCCTCTGGAGTGCCAAATTTTTCCAACAGATCTGAACGACATGCATGGAATACTCCAATATCAAAATAACGTCTGAACTCATCACGAAGACAATAATTATGCGAGTGAAAAACCGTGGCGTCACTGGCATAAGCTACATGATAACCATGCTCAAGCAGGGCTGCGACCGCGCAGGCATCCTCACCAAAAATATGGTTTTCAGGGAAATAGCCAATTTTTTCTAAAACTGATTTTCTATAAGCAGCAAAAGAGTTAGAAATAAAGATTGTCTTGAAACCATATGCATGACGATCTTGCCAGCAACGAGTAAAAGACTGATTGCCATAATTAAAGACGCGAAGATGTTCGGCAAAGATGGTTGCCTCGGAATTAGGTAATTGACGACCATATACGGCAGCAATTTTTTGCTCTGTATCATTTTGGAGCGGTCGTACAAGATGCTCAATAGCATATTGGTTGGCAGGAATAGCATCTTGAGTCATGAATATAGTGATTTCTGCAGATGTGTTTAGGATCGCGAGATTTCTGGTGCCTCCATGATCAAACTCACAAGCGGGAATTGAAAGAAATTTAGCCTGATATTTTTTGGCTATGGAATGTGTAGTATCTGTCGAAGATGAGTCAATAAGTATAATTTCCTCAGGCGGGAAAGTTTGTTTTTTGAGCATGGAAAGAAGCTGCTCAAGCCATGAGGCACCGTTTTTAGTCGGAATAATGACAGCGAGACTGGGGCGATTATTTATGCCTTGGTTGCGGTTTGCCGGTAAGGTTATCATGGTGAAAATTCTTACAAAGAAAACAAATACACAAGTAGGTATTTAAAAAGTGCCCAGATTATGTATGGTGATGGATGTAATCTGTACAAAAGTATTTCATTTTTTGCTGACAATTTTTTGAGTTCATATGGTATATCTGATCGTTTTTTTTGCCAGCCCCGGCAGTGGAATATCTTCAAAGCTGGGTGATAGACAAGGCGCCATCCCGCTTTACGAACACGCAGACAGAGTTCAATATCCTCTTTATAGAGGAAAAAAATCGGATGAAATACAGCGTTATGAATCATTATTTCATCCAGGGTCTGTCGTTGAAAAAACATGAAAGCGCCGCAAATAGCGGGTACATCGCATGGTTCCTGGTATTGACCCATATCCCTTTCCCCCTGACCACGATCATACCATTGGCCATACCATTTTCTAAATATTCCTGTTGAGTCAAAAAGGTCAGTCGGTTGTAAGCGTGTTTGATCAAAAGCCAAGAGCTTTCCGGTAAGGCAGCCGATTTCAGGGTTGTTCATTAGAATATTGACTGCGAAGTAAAATGTGTCTGGTTCCGGAAATGCGTCTGGATTTAAAAAAACAATATATTCTGTCTCTGGGGCAATACTGTGATAGCCAAGATTGTTAGCTCTGGAAAAACCGATATTTTTTTCTTTAATAAGGTGAAAGGAAAATTGTTTTCGTAACTCTGTCAAATAGTTGGTATCTGATGATCCGGAATCAGTTATTATTATGGAAAGGTTAGTATAGCCTGTATCGATAAGGGATTGCAGGCAGTGTCCGATGACATGTTTCGAATTATGGGTGACAATGATGACGGCAACGGGAGGCAGATTTTTCATTTCTGCCTTGAAAGATGGTGAAACATTATTAGTAAGTATTGCCATGATATTGCTAGGGAATTTATGTTGACCCATTATTCATACATACTACATTGTTGAGGCCCTAATTCACAATATGGAAATAGCGGGCCCGGGTTTAAAAGTACGAAAAATGTATACCGTGAATTTTTCCTGTTAATCAAAGAGGATGTGTTAATTCTGGTTTGGGCCATATGCGGTC
>JAMOVR010000310.1 GCA_027061945.1 Candidatus Heimdallarchaeota archaeon | reverse complement strand
CTTTAATTTTGGAGGAATTTTAAACTTATCCAGTAAGCTGATATCTATCGAAAGTTCAAATTGATAGATGGTCAAAGGTGGAAGACATTCAAGAAAAATAGAAAGATTTTCTTTTTCTTGCCAATTCTTTCCATTGTGTGAAAAGATAACTGTTTCGTATATTCTAGTTGTACTACGAAAGATAGGATAAGCATCTCTTACTCGAATAAGCCGTAACCAATCGGTATGAGGCGAGTTCTTTTTTCCTTCAATCTTGAAATCTTGAAGCCATTTGTTAATCAGCCATTTAAAGGGTTCGCGTTTTTTAAAATTTTCTGGACGAACATTTTGAATTTTTTCAACTATTTCTCTTTCAAATTGGTGCGGATTTTTCTCTTTTAGAGTTTTCAAAATTTTGTAAAGAACGGCTGTTCTTATAAGTCCTTTAATTGTTGAGCCAGGAATATAGGGCACACCCCATCCGTCGCGAACCAGTGGGCGAAATTCTAAAAAATCTTTATCAGTTTCTATTTTGGCTTTGTCACGAGAGATCAGTTCCAACAAATCCACACTAATACTTTTCAAGTTCTCTTTCAGAAATTTGTGAATACGAAAATTGTGACCATATAAGTTAATTTCAGACACATATTTAGAAATAATATTTCTTTCTTTTAGAAAGGCAAATAATTTATTTTCGTCTATAAAATGTAAATTGTCTTGATAAACAAGATATTCAAAGGGAGTATATTTCCCCACGTGAGCGCCAATATGAAGCGGACTTAATAATTGGAAAGCTAAAATTTTAGTGTCGAAGGGATTATTCATCATAAGTTTTCCCCGAGAGGTAAAGCAAAGCTTAAGCCATATCTATAAACTTTGTGAGATAGCTTTTCTGGATAAAAGCCTTCTGGGGTAACATCTACAAGTTGTCCGCTAATATTGCCTGAAAAAGTAGAGCCTTCACAAAGGTAACGGACGGCTTTACGTTTGATAGGGAAGCCTATTCTACCACTTGTTACCCATCCTCTGGAAATCCCGAGGCGGTAAGCTTCAAAAGTTTGTGGAAGTTTTAATATTTCTGAAGATGTTGGAATGTAACGAGAAACAAGCACCCGGTGTGGAAAATCGCCGAAAATCAATTCTTTAAATTGTTCATCTGGTGCTACAAATTCTGTTTCAAACTGACCGCAACCACAGGTTTTCTCTCCGCCAAGGCCTATCTCTCCGAGAAATAAGAGGCCAGTCTCAAACAATTCAAGACCCTGCTTGGTTCCTACAGCTATTCCCCATAATCCAGCATCTTCTTCAAACTTGAGATAGCCAACATGATAAAGGTTGCTTTCCATTGTTTCTCGATCGAGCGCCACACGTGGACGAATAATCTTTTTGAAGGCCGAAGAATATTTTTCTTCCTGCGTGTTATAAGTGGTGTCTACATCTTCAACAGCAAGCTCGTTTTTCAACCAACGTGAATACTTTAAATGAGGAATCCACTTCACTTTTTTAAAATTTTTTAGACGAGAGCCAAGAGCTTTTGCTACTTCATCTTTGAGAGAGACATACAAAGGCCGTGGCAGAAAGTAAATATTCTCACGATAAACAAAAAGGCTAGATATCTTGAACGGAGGCTCACCATTTAAAAATTTCTGACAGATCTCTTCCACTTTATGCACACCAAGGAAAGTTCGTATAGCATTGAGCCAGGCCGAAAAAAGAGTATCAGCCCCCACCCATTCGGAAACATTTTCCAGATCTATACCCGTTTCTCCGAAATGAGTGAAACCTTTAAATTTGAGCCTAAAAAACAAGTAATCTATCAATTTTCTCCCTCTTGGAATTTCTTTTTTATTTCTTCAATTTTAAATTCCATAGGTTTAAATTGATTCAATTTTCCGTCTTTAATACGTACTACTTGACATCGAAGATTGCATATCTCTACCTGCCCATAGCCGCGGGAGCCGTGACCACCAAGGTAGTCCATTTCAAGGAGCTCAAGGGCGGTTTTGATATTTTTTAAATCCTCCTCGAGATCGTCTTTACTCTCTACAGTATAAGCCATTTCGAATTTAAACTCCGTTCCACGAGGGACGCGCTCGAGCTGGCGAGGATTGGCCGCCGCGGTAACTCGATCTAGCGAATTTTCCCACTTCCATTCTGTATAAAGGAGGCCGGTATCTATTTCTTCGAGTTTTTGGCGAGAATCCTTGGTGAGAAAGGCGTCGCGGACAATCAGGCGAGCAGGCCAGTTCTTGCCATCTTTTTTACCCTTAGTCGAGCCAAAAAGACGACAAATAGGACAATATCGAGAACCAGGAAAGGTTTTTGTGTCATCAGGTTCCCAATCATTACACTCATGTCTGTTAGTTCCACTACCACCTGGCCTATTTGGAAAAATAGGATATTTCTCTTTTTGCACTTCTACCTCTGTTATAATTTTTTCTAACAAACTTCGCATTTTACCTTTTAGTGAGCTTCCTGGGATGTAAGGTTCACGAGTAATAGGGTCGCGTATTACAGGACTATCTATAGCGCCAATTTCTAGATTTTCCTTAGAGGCACCTATATGAAGACCAGTTTCGCAGTGTAGCATCCCTTTTATTATAACTTTTCCCAAAACAGGTTTTACATTTTGACGATTTTCAGACATAATGGCCTCCCTTTTAATCCTAATTATCTCTTCCGCCGTAAAAACGATGATAAGCTACGACTGTTTCTATTAGATAAACGAGTTTTTTAAATGATTCTTCATCTTTAGCTCCAGCATCTATAGCAGGATCTAATATTTGCATAAGTGGTTTGAGATTTTTGTGCCTTCCTATTGTATATGCCAATTTAGGTTTGAGCATAATAACACTATCTTTATCGAATTTTATTTGGATTTTTCTTACAGCATCAAGAAATTTTCTGATTTGTGTTGTTTTAACATTTCCGTCTTTCAGTATTCTTCCTACATCCCTTCCAATTGCTATAATCTTTTCCGCAGATATATCTTTTAACCCTTTTTCTTTATACTGTTTAATCTCTTGCGAATGATTTTTAATTTTTTGTAATTCATTCATTTCTTCCTCCTCCTCTCATACTCATAATTACCCATTGTGCGGAAATAAAAATTTTCTTCCAAGTCTCTTCGTCAAGAGAAAGTAAATAATTTTGCAATTTTATATAATATTCACCTGAGATGTTCTTTTTGGCTCTTGCAAGAAGATAAGCTATTCGGGGAAGCACAAGAATCCGATCTTTATTATCTTCATCCAAAAACTCTCTAGCGCTATTAAATATTCTATAAAAGAAACTCCTTGAAAGACCTTCTTCTTTTATAGCCATATAAGTTGTTTGATTTTCCAAAAAGGAGGAAAAAAGAGCTAGAATGTTTTTTACTTCATCAATTTCCTCATTACGAATGGCTTTCCCAAAAAGAAATAAAGAGTTTTTCTCTTTTCTATGTCTTTTAGCTCGGTTTTCTGCTTTTCCAGCGAGCTCGGCATATTGATAGACCGGTATCTTGATATGTCCCATCACAATACCGCCAGATATGGTAAGCTCCGGGTTGCCAGTGTAGACCTGGAAGGCTTTCAATATGTCAAACGCAGCCTCGCAAATATCAAGCCAGTGCCCCATGAGAAAAAGATCATCCCCTCCGGAGTAGATGATAGCCACATTTCGTCCGTCTTCCCGGACATTTCTTCCAGCCCAGTCATAAGGCTCAAGGGCAGCGGGATAAGAAAAACCGCCTATTCTTTCACCACACAATAGAGCATTCAAATGATATTTGAAAAAGAGATTCAAAGCTCTAGAAATAGCAGCCAAGCGAGAAAAAGTTTGATCCTCATCCGCAAGACCTTCGCGAAAAATTTGTCCTAAATTGTCCACATCCATGCGCAAAGCAGCAATCCTTGGAAGACCAAAAGATTTATCTTCTTTGAGTTGCTCAAACTCAAAAATTCCTTGATAAAGACCGGAAGGAATGAAAGCATTTCCCTGAGAAGAAAAGTGATTTACTGACCAAAGATATAGTGGTTTGTTAACCAATTTGTTTGATAATTGATATTTTTTATCTTCTATTTCAATACCTTCATCTAATTGACAAAGAAGAAAATGTTCAAACAGAAACTTTTTCTTTCCGGCACACTTTTGAATATTTTTACCGAGTTCCAATTGTTCTCTGCAAGCATTACAAAGCTCAAGTCCATCATGCGGCTTTATCTCTACATCGTCCCGAAAACAAACACTACAGGAGCCAGGAGAGCCTGCGCCCGCAAAACAGCTCTCATGAAGAGGTAAAGGTTCTGAAAGCAGTTTGTCTAAATATTGGAGAAACGGTCTTTTTTTGGATTCTTCAAATTTTTGTGAGACTTTCTGAAAAAGATGACCTGCTCTGCGAGTAAACACATCAGGATGAAAACTTTCATAGCAGATATGAATCTCAAGTGCTCCGCTGAATTGATTTACAAGCCAATTGTTCAATTCGGAGGAAATTGTTTCTATTTGCTGAAGAGTCTTTTCTATATTAGGTAGCAACAGATAGAAATGTCCACCCCCGGCGAAGATCAGATTGCAACGGTAGAGACCAACCGTATCAAGAATTCTTTTTGCCGCATGTTCAGTAAGGAGTTCAAGAAAAAACGATCTTCCTTTAAGGGATTTGAGGGCTCCTTTAGAACTTATGGTGTAAATGAATTTTTGCACACCGGAGATGTCACCACCAACCAATAAGAAAGGCTTTTCTGTAGAGGCAGGATAGCAAATCTCTTCCTTAAAAAGACGCTTGTTTTCAGTAAACTCCGAACCGTATTTTTCGGCCAGCCATAAATAATAGGAAGAAGCTATAGCAGCAGTGAGCTTTAAGTGGTCAAAAAGTGAAATATCAGGCCACTTTTCAAAACCTTCTTTAGGGACAAGGGTTTCCGAAGGAATAAACGAAAAATATTTCTCAAGAAACATCAACAGGGTATCCGGGTGCAAATCGCCTTTGGCGAGCTTAGAAAAATCATTTTCAAAGGCAAAAAGCAGGCGTTGGTAGTCTTTACACGACACTTTCTCTGGCTCCTCAGCAACTAGAGGAGGAAGAGGGGCAAGCTCATGCGCGGGCCAACAAGCCGGATAACGTGCCTTTTTTTCTTTTAAAGAAATGCGCGAAAAAGGTGTAGCTAAAGGGGCTTCAGCATCCCATTCATAATTTGGATCTTTGTCACTTTTCTTATCCCTCTCAGAGGAAGCCCAATTGTCAGCCTGGTAAATCAGCAAAGTAAAGTTGCTTTGGTCCCAAAGCTCTGTTCCAGCATGATGATATGCTGCTGCGAAAACTGTTTTGGAATTTTTGGAAAAATATTTAGCCAACCACTTTGCCCCCCATTCAGAATGGGTCATAGCGCGTGGATTTTCCTGTGCGCGTTGCACTACTTTCCCTACATCGTGAAGCAAAGCAGCTATGGTAATTTCTTTAACTTGATCAAAAATCATGCTCAAACTCCACACGGTCAAAACC
>JAMOVR010000309.1 GCA_027061945.1 Candidatus Heimdallarchaeota archaeon | reverse complement strand
GAAGATTTAGCACCTCTTTTTGATAGAATTGAAGACAGTTTAGTAAACCAATACAAAAAAGAATATCCTAACTTTAATGAGGCGTTATTAAGAGTAGGACTCTCATTACAAATATATTTTGAACTTCCTTTAGAATTAACTCTTTCTGACTTTGATTGGGAACAAAAAAGGCTAAATTCTGTAGGATCAATGATACCTGATGTTCCTACTTTTCATTTACAATTCGGCATAAATGAGGGGTCATGGATAAAACTATTAAGAAACGAATTAAGAGAGTTTTTGATTGAAAAAAGGAAGAAGCTAAATAATGTTGAAGAAGACTTGCTGATCTCTCACCAACATTCTACAGACTCTGCTGCAGTTCATGTAGTAGAACAATTAGTAATGGAGAAAAATTATATCGCACCGATACTAGCTTATTGGAAAGACACACACCAGTCGTCAACATATGTAGACGCAGCATATGTCTTATTAGCGGCATTACATCAGAAGAAAATAGAGGAAGCTATTGATATTTATAAAAAAGGCCTCGCATTATTCGAAAGAACAGTAAATTTGTTTGAAGAAATATTTGAACCACATCAAAAAAGTTCCTGGGTTGAAAGAGGTATTAAACAAGTAAGTCAGTGGAAAGAACTTTTAAAAGAAAATCCAGAAAATCTTGAAATCGTTTCTCAAATAGTAATTGCCGCAATCCCAAGACCAAGGCTACAAGCATTGTTCTCTTTAATTCAAGGAAAGATTTCTTCAGAAGAAATTGAGCAACAAGTAAAACAAACAACTGGAATCGGTGATTCTTTGTTACTAGAATTTAAAGGGCTCTACAATTTAGATCTACCACCTCGAGAATGGCAAGAAGAAATAATGAAAAATATTAAATCAAGAATTGAAGGGTTGCGAAAAAAAGTAGATCCTGAAGAATATGCTAAGAATATTTTTCACGTACTATTGTTGGCACCAGACAATATAGATGAAAAAGTAAGAAAAGAAGAGTTAGAAGCGTTTGTTTATGGAATAGGGATTATTAAAAGAGATTCTGAGGATAGTTTTGATTTCCAAATAAGGCTAATGGAATACCTTGAGCAATATGCTTCAACAATTGTAGACAAATACTGGATGCCTTCCCGAAGACTAAAAAGAACTTCTTAAAGCTTCTTAGTTTTTGACGAAATTTTCTTTAATACCTCTTTTTTTATTTCTAATTATTCCGACTGAAAAAGAAATCTATTTTAACGGTTTATATTATTTAGAGATTGAAGACATATGGCATCATTTGAACCAATCCTTTCTGGTTTCTGGTTGAACTTCCTCTTCTGGTTATCCGCAATTCTGTCCATTATTGCTGTTACATGGTTTATCCTTTATTATGAAGCATGGTTCCGTCCTACTCAGACCGGCAATGTGACGCTAAGAGATGTATTTAAAAGTTCATCAATAGGTGAATTCTTTGGAAACCTTGGAAGATTTATCAAAAAAACCATTTATGTTATTATTGGGATGATTGTTACTTCTTTGATAGTTGGACTCTTTATTCAGTTATTCTTATTCAAGTATGATTTCTTTATCTAAGACGGAGGTTTTCTTTTGGGCAGAAACCATACCTCCCCCTTTTCTTATCTTTTAAAAAAAAAGGACAAAACTGATTTTAACTACTTAGAATTTTTGGGACTTCTAACAATA
Source organism: Candidatus Heimdallarchaeota archaeon (assembly GCA_027061945.1). Classification (GTDB taxonomy): domain Archaea; phylum Asgardarchaeota; class Heimdallarchaeia; order Heimdallarchaeales; family JAJRWK01; genus JAJRWK01. The sequence continues at coordinate 23,754 of JAMOVR010000309.1, read as the reverse complement.
ACTGCAATAATCGCAGGAATCTCTTTTTGGTACAGGATCACATATCTCTCTCATTGGAGTCCTTTTGCTAATACTTTATTCCGAGCTGTTCGAATGACTATTATTTATGTAGGTTTCCCCGTAATCTATGCAAAAATTAAAAAAATAGATATAAAACAATGGGGAATTGGTTTTCCTAAAAATGTCACTGGTTTTTTATTGGGATTAGGAGTATATGGACTAGTAACACTTGTATTCTGGAAATATAGAATCTTTTATGATAGTCTACAATATTCAACAATAAAAACATTGTACACTACAATGCCATTAATATGTTTAATGGCAGCAATAACAGATTTTTGGACGCGTGGTTTTGTTCTTCTAACTTTAGAGAAAGAATATGGATGGTTTTTAGCAATATTAACACAAAATATTTTTTGGTTTCTTCTTCATTTTTATGAAGTTGTTTGGATTTCCCCATATATTTCTTTCTGGGGAGCAGTGGCACTTACAGTAGGACTAGGATTCTTAGGAGACATGGTTGCTCTACATTACAAAAACATATGGGGATTAATGATAGGACATGCATTATTAAACATCATCTCAGCAGGATTAGCATCTAATTGGTACGGACTTGTATCAGGCTAAAATCAAAATAGGAAATATTTTAAATAATGAAAATAAAACTTGATGAGCTATAAGAATAATAAAAAAACTTGGAGAAGAAACATTGGAATTCTACTTTATTTTATTTGATTATTTCAAGAAATTTTTTTGCACCAACTAAAGTCTTTATTTTAACCCAGTAAGGTACTTTCATTCCAAAGTCTTTATCTTCAAAGATTATTCTTGTTCCAACCTCATCTAATTCGTATTTTACTTCTTGTCTAGATCTAATAGCTGCAAGTCCTCTTCTTACATCTGCTCCGATAAAACTTATACCTGATAAACCTCTAATTCCCGTAGTTTCTTGTCTAATTATGATCTCAATGTAATTAATGGGATGTCTCCTTTGATAAGAAGAAGTTACATAAGTACTGACGTGTTTAGCCACAAAACGAACTTGTTGGATATTATCAGGAAATTCATTTCTTAAATCTGAAAGAAAAGAATTAAGTTTGTATTCATCAGGAGAACACATAGTCAAGATATGTTTATGATCATTAGATACAGACCATAAACCTACTTTTATTCTTCCTGCGGGAGGAAAAAGAATTTTATCACTTAATGTTTTTGTTGGATAATCATCAAAAAGCCACGAAGAAAAGGAGGGGGCGATAACTCCACTAGTCATTTCATAAATACTTTTAGAATTATTTTGGGCCCATTCTTCCAAAAAGTTAGCTATTGTGTCTTTTTTTAATTCGTTAATTACTACAGGTCGAGACCAAGTATTAGCAATACTTTTCCAGTTGCATAGAACCCAGATTTTTTTTAACGAAGCGCCTTTGAATTTTTTTATGGCTTCTAACCATTCTTCTTTCCATATTTGATGGGCGTATTGTAATCGTTCTTCATCCCAATAATCTTCAGAAAGTTCTGGCGAGATATATTTATGAATCAAGTCTAAGATTTCTTCAGTTACTAAACCTAATTGATAAGATAATTCTACAGCCAACGCTGTGACTGTACCCCCTTTCTTTTTTTGAACACTTGTGCGTTTTTTATTCTTCTTTGTAGATGAAGAAGTAGCTGAAGACATGATCTCACCGAGAATTGCTCCCCTATCATTCAGGCACAAAAATTCCTTTATCGATTTTACCCTTTACTTGTCCCTTCTTAATCATAATTTCGATGATTTTTTCAACATTTTTAGCATCATAGCCAAATTTAATAGCGATCTCTTCAACACTAATTTTCTGGCCAGATTGAAGGAAATCTAAGAGTTGTTCTTTCTTTGATTTTCCTTCAAATTCTCCTTTAGTTTTACCCATAGCACCCCTAACAGTACTACCACATTTTGGGCATTTCCATACCGCCATTGTTGTAATTGTTACCCTACCATCTTTGTCGGGCATTGGGCTTACATTGACCCATGTTTTTGTGGGTGTAACATCAGTAGGTTTGAATGAAAAACCGCATTTTTTACAAGTTATCATTTTAACTTTGCCTTTTGAACCTTTTTTGCTTCCCTTCTTTTGTGGCATGCTTAACACCTATTATTCTTGAGACAATTGATAAAATGTTTTCAAAACATTTATGCCTATTGGAAGAATAACTTTTTATTATTTCTCACATATTAAATTAAAAAATTTAAGGAGAAACTGGCCGTAGAATAAAAATGAAGTTTTTATTGTTGTTTTCTACGGTTTAAAATAAATGCGATGAACAAGCTACTTACGGAAATTATAAAGGCAGTTAAGGGATCCATGCCAACCATGTCGGTATTCACAATATAGGTACTAACCTGGACAACAAAGAAATTAGAAACTGCATTCCCAGCATGATCAATAACTGTTACGGTAACATTGTAGACACCGTCTTCATTGTACTTGTAAGTATATACACCATTTTGAGAATAGATCTTAGTAATATTATCCCCAAAATTAATGACAATTAGTGCGACACCAGCATCTCCTTGGTCAAAAGCAGTAATATTAAATTCTAAAACTCGATCTTGACTTGTAATTTTAATTGTTTTTCCAAATACCTCTTCATTGCTTCCTGCAAGGGTAAGTTTCATATATGGTAAAGAACGATCTGCTACAATCTCTATTGATTTAGTGGCATTTAGATTTTTGTCAGTTATTGCAGTGAAAGTTAAATTGTAAATACCTTCTTGAGCGAGGTCTACTATGTAGAAAGTTATGTTCCCAGGGAGAGTTTCTAACTTACTATTTGGTCCTGTGATGTTCAACAAGAGATTAGTGATTTGACCTTTAGGAACACTGGTACTTATAGACAAGTTGTATTGGGTTTCCTTAGTATATATCGTTGTGGTATCTAGTAATATGTGTGGGCTTCCATCAAATATACCAATCTCATGTAATGCCGGCTCATAAATTTCATATTCAAGCCCAGTTACAGAGTCATTATGAAGAATTCTTATTCTAAACTCAATACCAGTTCCAACGTCAAATCTACTTAGAGTAACGTTTACTTCAAAATTGCCGGTTTCTGTGGGTGTAAGTCCAGTATTAATCTGAATACGGTTAAAAGTGACAGTATCATTTTCACGCCATTCTAAATAATAAGTTGCATTTCCAGAAATGCTTTCACCTATCGCTGTAATTGTAACATTTTCAGATTGGATGAAATAGCTTTCAGCTGCAACACTGTAGAACTTGCCATATGTAGTTAAAAGATTTGAAATACCTTTTTCGCTTTCAGAACCTGGGCTTAGAGTATCTCTAACATAAGCCCAGAACATGAAATAGTCTGAATTCATAGTAATCTCAACAGAATAATAACTCACAGAAACATCTACCAGTGTTTTTACTGGTGTATAGTAATCTAAGGTTACATTTTCAGTTACAGTCGTTACATAATCTAATTGCAAGCCTTTTTCAGCAGTTGAATCGTTCAAAAAGTTATTTCCATCCCGACCATATAATTCAACAATTGTTCCATTAACACCATTAACGACTTTGTAAAGAATTGTGATTGTCGCGTTAGTGGATACTTTATAAAATGCCCCTAAGCCTTCACTTTCGTTGTGTAGCTGATATAATACAATGGGGCCTGTGCTTGAGATATTTACAAAGATTGGTCGGCTAAGCCCTGTGAAATCTTCTGTTAGATAAATATTGTTAATACTCACTACTTCTCGGTTAGTCATACTGACTACATTATTAGGAGAGATTGAGAGAAGTAGCAATGTAATTATAAATACTGAAATTATGTTTCTGGCCAGTTTCAATAGAATCACCGTTAAGTGCTATTTTATTCTTCTTCGTTGTGAAAACTCATTTCAACGAGTTAAAAGTCTTATGACTATTACTTGTCATTCTTCTTTATAGTATTGTCTTTTCTTTAGAATAATTATAATTTACTCATGAAAAATTGTTTCTACCTATGTTAAGAAAAGTTATAACTATCCCATGTTATTATTATTTTAATGGACTGCTTAGAAGACCTACAAAATAAGTTTAGGGATTTCTTGTTAATTGAGTATCCCGAATGGAAAGAAAAACTTAGCGAAATTATTGATGATGACGAAGAATTTTATAATCCTATTATTTATTTAGAAGAAAAAAACAATGTATTAATTTTCGAGATCGAAGAAGATTGGTGTGAAATAACAATCCATATCCCACCAATATATCATGTCCATTTTATAAAAGAAAAAGGTATAAGTGAAAAAGAATGGATGGAGATGGTGGCTAATTATGCTAAAGAGTTATTAGAAGGTAAAAAAATTCCAGTAGAATTTTTCAAGATAATTAATGTGTTGGAAGTAATAAATGGAGACATGCTTTCTTCTGAAGATTTTGATGAAAGAGTAGACTTGGTTATTCGATTATCAGGAAAAGACTATTTATTAGAATGGATGGGAGGAACAGATGTACCTCCTGAAGAAATCGATGAAAAGGAAATATTATCATTAAAGAATGAATTTTCTGAAAAAGCGGATTCTGTCTTAGTTAATTCATTTTCCGATGAATATAGATTTTTTATGCTTCTTGATAAAGGTGAAAAATTACTTCTACCTACACCAGAAACTTAAAAATAATTAACATAGGATGATTTGTTATTGGTTTATTAAATTCTCCCTATCTCCCTATCTTAATTAATTTTTAATTCTAAAATTTTTGATAGAAAAATATGGTAATTCTGCAGATATTGGGGAATTCATTGGTGAGATCCATATCTTTTCACTAATTGCTAAAAAGTTACTAAATAATTTGTCTAGTTTAGGAATGGAAAAAGTTAGTTGTGGAATAAAAGCAACAATCTCTCCTTCTCTAATCAGATATGAATTGTATCCAGTGATTATTATTTGGTTTTTCTGATGGAATATATCTGCGTTCATTCCTAATCTCTCAATTAATATCATGTTCTCAAGAGGAGCTGTTTTTTCACCATCCCAGTCAATATGGACTGGAAATTTTTTAGGAATATATCCTGCATCATGAAGTGGGATAGACATTACTCTAGCATGAACAACAGGATGATTTATTTTATCAGATAATTCTCTAATAACTCTTTTTTCTGCAGTATCATCGAGATCCATTTTAACAATGTTATTTTTACTTTCTGGATTGACAATGAATTCATTATTATTAGTACTTTTTAATAATGAATAAGAATTCAAATAAAGACTGTAAATAAGTTCCAAAGTAGCTTGTGGGGATAGAACAATTTTGAGATCTGAGTCAAAATTTGTGATCATAGTATTGACATTAAATTCTTCAGGGATAATTAATTGATAATCCGTTTTTGGGAATGAATATTCTTTTTCAACATAAAAAGGAGGTAAATGATTAGAGATTGGTTGTATTCTTGTAGAAAATTTAACAGTTGTTTTGCAACCCATAGAAGAATAAGAAATTTTTTTTGAAATTAAATGGCGTTCTACACAGTAAGTTGTAATTTTTATTCTTGGTAGTATTGTGTCAAAATTATCCATCAGAAATTCCCAAGAGCTTCTTAGATTATTTAATATTTTTTCATGATTTATACTTTTGTTTGTTTCTTTTTTTAAACTCTCTTCATGATTATGCTTATTGTAGGAAATTTTTGTCGTGATTGTGGGTAGTAGATTCATATGTTTAGCCATTAGAGGTGAAAAAACCCTTTTAGAGCGAATCATTTTCTTTTCGTTTATGAAAGAACTGATATTATAAGCTCCTCTTTTTGCTTGTTGAGAATACAATCTTCCTAATCCATCAATCTCATAATTACATTCCATAGTAAATATTCCTACTAATAAAAGGTCTGGAATCTTTGTGCTTAGTTCTTCCCACAACGTTATTGAATTATCTATATTAGGAGCAAAAGAATGTTTATTCACAATATCCCCTCCATTATTTTTACATCTGTTATTTTTGAACGGATCATAGGTGAAATACTGCCAACTGGAACAACACTACCGTTTTTCATACAATAACCTGCAGAAGGTTCTACCCACTTTCCAATTAACAATACATCTCCAAGTATTTGATTAATCGTTCCTTTTAAAATAGGACGAGGAATCCAACTTACCATTTTTCCATTAATAAATTGAATCGCATGTGAAAACATTATTGTTATTTCCCCCGTGTTAGTGTCCGTTGAAGCCTTCATTGAGTTAGAAAATAAAAGGCCAGTGAAATTTTCTAGTAATTCTTCTTCTGAAGCATCTTGTGGTTCAATATAGAGATTTGATTGCCGGACATAATAATCGTGTTCATATGAAGGGGTTCTTGCGTTTCCAGTAGAAATCATTCCTAATTCACTTGCAGTTTCGCGGTTTGAAAGATATTGAGCAAGTATGCCTTCATCAATAAGAAGGGATCCTCTTGCTTTAACTCCTTCATCGTCTAATTGGTAGTTAGAAGCAGTTTCTACTCCTGGGTCGTCAATAATTGTTATGTTAGAACTAATTATTTTATGCCCCAATTTCCCTGCCAGATATGATTTTCCATGTAAAACAAGGTCGGCTTCTACGGCATGTCCAATACCTTCGTGAACAATAGACCATGCTGCTTCAGGAGTAAGCACAGCTTCTTCTGGTTTGGGAACAGAAGACATCTTCATTACAGGAAGTTCAAAAGTAGGTCTTGTTCGTTCTATCCATGTCATAAATGCATCTTTAGGAAAATTAATTGGCTTTCCTACCCAACCAAAACGATATTGAACCAATTTTCCGTTAATATTAGCTTTTACAGAAACCATCCAAACAGGTTCTCTTTTAGAAAAAAGAGTTCCTTCGGTATTAGTATAGATCATGTATTTTTCATTAAATTCTACGTCCAATATTAACCTCGACGTAGAAGGAAGATTTTCATTAATAATCATTAAAATATTATTGCCAATAATTTTAGCATGTTCTGGTTCCGGTCTATACCCAAAAAAGTCAAAGTCCCCAGTGATTGTTTTTTCTTTAGATAGTTGTAAAGGCTGTTTAACACCAAAAAGTTGGTTTGTTGCCTTGGCTCTTTTAATTAAAGTAGAAATAAATGCATTAATATCTAACGTATAAGGTGTCGAAGAAAAGACTCTTGTTGTAGGAGTTATAACCCGTGAACTAATCCCATTTTTTTGACTTATGAACTCATTTATTTTAGTTATAGAAGCACCTTGCTTTTTAATAAATGAATACTTAACAATAGTGTTTTGTTCGTATCTTAAATCTACGAATAAGCGTGCTGAAATTTCATACTTGTCGAAGATACTTTGGAAATCATGGCGAGAATACATTGGCTCTATAATACCAAACCAGCTTAATGGCATATTCTTCAGTCCTCAAAATAATTATCAAGGGACATTGTTGGTTTTTTATTCTTTAATTGATAGATTATCTTGTCTAGATTAATTTTTTTAAACTCAAAATTAAATGAATTCAAGAATTTTTGTGCTTTGGATCCAATTGCTGGAGCAACAATAATTCCTCTTACATTCATCTTTTTTTTCTCACTTAGTGCTTCAACATATCTCCTAAGTTGTTGAATGTCTTTTGTCCCAGCGGTTCTACGCTTAACTTCGATTATTGTTAGATGGCCTTTGTGGTCTAGACCAATAATATCAATATATCCAAACTCAGTTTCTCTCTCACGAGTTAATACTTTAAATCCTGGTTCAATAAGGTCAGGGTGGCTTATTAGGAAATTAACTAAGTGTTCTTCGGAACCTATTAAGTTAATCTTTTCTCCTTTCTCACCGCTATAAATTGTTATATTCTCAACTTTTTGAAAAGTTATTTCGATAAAAGCACCTCTTTTTGAACGGGATTCTGCTCTAATAATAAGTTTTTCATTTAAGGCTTTGATAGTTATAAATGACCCTTTTCCCTGCCAGTTGATTGGCTTCATTCCTTCTAATCCATGTAAAAGTACAACTTTATCTTTCTTAATAATCAATGCTCTTGAGCCATTTCCTATCAGGGAAGCAGCACTTCCTTCAAATTTAGCACTGCAAATTCCATAAATTGTGATCATTGCCTTACCAATATTCTCTTTTATAGTCCTCAGACTTTCTGCAGTAAGGCCTTGATACGTTTTTAAGCTCAAATTTTCATCCCTTCACAAATAGGTTGGAACACCAACATATAATTAGTTAACATTATTATTGCTAAAAAAACTGTAAATAATTATGTCTTGACCTAAGAATTACGAGATTGTAAAATATTGAATATTTCTTCTATTACAGCATAAATTATTTTTTCTTCCTTTTCAGTAATATTTTGGTCTCCACTTACTAGCAAAACCAAGTTTTCGACTATTTCTTTCTTCTGGCGTTCGATCACCTCTGGAGAGTATTCTCGTTCTATGCCAAATTGTTCGAAGTCCTGGATAGTATTATTTATGGCTTCTAAAAGAATAAACTCGTCAATAGTTATTGCTCCATCTTCAGATGCTGCTTTAATTGCTCTCTGAATAACGCTTTTCCAGGGATTTTCTTTTGAATAACTCATTATTCTTTTTTCACCGTTTCTGCGTATTGCCATGTAGCAATAAATAGTTGTCGCACGGAGTTTGCAAAACCTTCATTATCGGATTGGAGACAAACAAAGTCTTTTTCTCCTCTTTCATTGACGATCCCGAAACCACCAAAAAGTACTTGGTTTTTTTCATTTATACACCAAATAGCATTTAGGTTTTGGACTATTTTAACAGGTACTTCTGTTAGTTCATTGAGAATCTCTATTTCTCCAGGGTCATCAACACCAGTGGAAGAAGTAATAATTCTCACATCAACACCATTATTTTTCTTTTCTATTACTGGATTAAGTAATTCATATTCTTTTAAGTCAAATAATGTGTCTGTAGTTAGATAGAAAAATTCTTCAGAATTCTCGAGGTATTCTTTTATTGCACCATAAACAGAGCGGTTACCCCTTAGAGTCCACATAGTAGGAAATTCTATTCTTTTTGCCCGTTCCCATATTGCGGATAAACGCATTTTAGCGTTTTCTAAGTGCTTTTTATATTGGCTCTCAATGTTGTTAATAACATGTTCAGGATCTTCTGGCATGTAAAAATTAGCTATACCGTCTCCAATCTGTCCCTTAACATAGCCTTTGTCTTGTAGCCTGTCTAATGTTTGGTAAACACGGTTGGTAGGGACTTGACTTACTTTGGATATTTCTGTAGCTGTGCCCCCCCCTAACTGGACTAATGCGACATAGACCTTTGCTTCATATTCACTAAAGCCTATGAACTTAAGGGAATCGATTAACTTTGAATCCATGCAACTTTCAATAGGAAAACACAGTAAAAACCTTATCTCTCAAGAGATATCAAAATAAATCAAAAAACAAGATTTTTTTAAAAAGAAGAAGCAAGAAGACGTATAGAAACATGATAATTTTGAAAAACTATATTATCTAGAGGAATGCAATTTTAATCAGGAGATATTCCTTCTTTTTCTTTATTAGAAGGATCTAAGTCATTTAATTCATTACTGATGTCTTGTGTTGTTTGTGTTTGTTCATTAGTTTTTTCATTATTTGTTGACATCGTTTTTTGATTTACATCACTGTTTTTTTGTTCAAAAAATGTTTCCCAATTCTTAGGATAATAATTTTTGAGGTCTTCAATAATATTTCTAATAGTAGATTTATTTATCCTTGAAAGCAGGTTATGAGCAATATTATCAATTTGGTCTTTTGGCATTGAATGTGGTACTCCATCATGACTGATTGAGCTTGAAGCAGCTGCAACTGCATAAGCTAAGGACGTTTCAATACTTTCATTTTTAGCCCTTAAATAGGCGTACATTGAGATTAAGACATCTCCTGCACCAGTAGAATTAACTAAAGTAACAGAAGGAGAAGAAACTTCATATTTTGTTTCATTATAAATCAGAACTGCACCTTCGTGCCCCTTACTAACAAGAACTTCCATACTGGATAGCATTTTTTGCAGTTCTTCTAAGTTTTCTCCCTCTATCAAAAAGGGAAGTTCGTAATTTGATACTTTAATTAGATTTGCACTTTTAATATAATGATATTCTTTTAGAAAATTGGTTCTTTTAATCTCTCCAAGTTCTCCTGTGCGTACAAGACCTTGAATATCAATTGCTAAATATTTAGAAATACTTCTAACCTCGTTAATAAAGTTATTTGATACTTCTCTGCAGACCGGGTTCAGTATAGCGAGGTCTGTAGGTATAATCACTCTAAGGTTAGAAGCTTTTGAGAGTAGTTCCATTTTGTTTTCATGACCTAATTTTGGGAACCTAAAAACAGTTGTTTCTTTTGATAATTCTACGATATATTGGAGCTTGTCTTTTGTTTCTTTTACGAATCTGGTGACGTCTGTTGCTGCACATGACGTAATTACCAGTGGGCGAATACCAAAATAATCTGCAATTACTACTCCTCCATAGTTTGGAGGGCCTCCGATCATGGTTTCACCATCTATTTCATCAATAGTTATGTGTCCATAAAATGTGACTTCCATTTTTATCACTCTAATTCAATTGTTGCAGGCGGCTTTTGTGTTATATCATAAACAACGCGGTTTATCCCTGGGATCTCGTTTACGATCCGTGTCGATATTCGAACAGCTACTTCTTTGGGGAGAGGAAACACGTCTGCAGTCATCCCGTCTGTTGAATTAATTAAACGGATCAAGATCATGTCATTATAAGTACGTTGGTCTCCCATTACACCTACGGTTTTTACTGGAAGATAAGCTGCGTATGCTTGCCAGATATTATAGTATATTTTAGCTTTATGTAGTTCATCAATAAGAATTTTATCGGCTTTTCTTACCATGTTTAGCTTTTCTTCGGTGACCTCACCTATGATCCTTATAGCTAGACCCGGACCTGGGAAAGGATGTCTAAAAACGACTTCTGGTGGTAAACCTAATTCGAGACCTAAAGACCGAACTTCATCTTTATATAATTCTTTTAATGGTTCTAAAAGCTCCAATTTAAGACGGTCAGGTAGTCCCCCTACATTATGATGTGATTTTATTACATGAGCTTGTTTGCTTGCTTGGGCACTTTCTATCCTATCAGGATAAATAGTTCCTTGAGCCAAATACGTAAATTTCCCATACTTTTTTTCTAATTCTAAGGCTTTCTCTTCAAAAACTTCAATGAAGAGCTTTCCAATAATTTTTCTTTTTTGTTCAGGATCCTTTATTCCTTTTAGAGCTTTTAAAAAGCGCTGCGAAGCATCAACTTTAAAATAGTGCTTGATACCTGTCTTTTCTACAACTAATTTAACATGTTCTTCGTCATATGATCTTAAAAGACCAGTATCCACAAAAACACAGAAAAGATTATCATTATTTTTCCTTGCTAAGATGGAAGCGGTTACTGCACTGTCTACACCTCCTGAAAGACCTAATAATATATTTCCTTTAACCTTAGGGACATGAACTCTCTCAAGGATCGGTGTTTTTGTTTTGGAGGGATTAAGTCCCGCAATTTTAAGGAAATTTCTAAGTATTTCAATACCGTGAATGGTATGCGAAACTTCAGGATGAAATTGTACTGAAAAAATTTTTTTCTCGTCATTTGCTATTGCTGAAAAAGCGTCTGTAGGTGTATTTGCGATTGAAAAGAAATCATTTGGTAGTCTTTTTACTATATCCCCATGGCTCATCCATACTTGTTCTTCCTTTTCAAGGCCTTCAAATAATGGGTGTTTATTGACTATTCTTACCATTGTAAGGCCGTATTCTCTTGACTTACTGGGCTCTACTTTTCCTCCGAGTAAGTGAACTATGACTTGATGGCCATAACATATCCCAAGAATAGGAATTCCCATTGTTAAAAGATCTAAAGGGGGCAAAACTGCTTGTGGATCGTAAACAGACATTGGGCCTCCAGATAAAATAATCGCTTTATAATGATCAATAGCTTCCATTGTACAGTCTTCAATTGATTTTAGCTCGGCTAGAACCCCCAGTTCTTGTATTCTCCTCTTTATTAGATGAGAATATTGAGAACCGAAATCAAGAATCAAAACAGTCATTGTCACACGCCAGTTATGGGGTATAAATAAAAAATTATCCCCCTAAAGAATCTTTTTTTGAATTGTTTTTTTAATTAAGTTGTTTTTTTGACATGAAACAATACAATTATGAACTCCTCCTTGCTTTTGCGAGGAGCTTCTTGTTTCACCGAGGAAATTTACCCTAAGACAACTTCCTTTATTTATTGTAAGAAAATGGTTCGGAGTATTTTTTAGGATTCTCTCCACAATAGTTGCTACGGATCGTCCCAGCTAGCCATAAAACAAGCATCTTAATACCCTATTTTTTAACTTTCTCTGCGGGAAATCCTCTCCCTTCCGCAAGGTGGGGGATGAAATCCGAAAACATCATATGTTTTTTTGTATATATTTTTCTTGCAGGGCTGGGACGGCCCGTAGCGCCTGTGGAGAGAGTCTCCTCTGTGAAGCAGGAAGCTCCTCGCAAAAGAAAGGGGTAGTTCACAATTTTATATTGTTCTTACTCTCCAACTACAACCGCAACTAGCACATGTCTGTGATGTGTAGCGGGGAGAGACTTTTATCACCGTCATACCAGCGTCTCTCGCCTTATATATAATACAGACATCTTTTCAAACTCTTCCCAAAAAGCGTCCAAGATGCGTCTGTGTAATGTCTTGTTGTTTTATCTCTCCGTATTTTAGTTCATTTTTTAGCGAAGAAACGGACTTTTCCTCAAAAAAATTAGTAGTCTGGCCGGACCTTATATTTTTCTGTTTTTTTGATATCTCTCTAAAAACGAAGAACTAATTACTTTTTAGTGTGTTTTCCTTTCGAATTGGAATTTTTTCTGGTTGATATTTTTTTCTTCTTAGCTTTTCTTGGGGACTGTAGCTGAATCTTTATTTGCTGCGCTTTTTTAGCAACTTCTTTTAAACCTACTACCCTCGCTATTCTTTCAATTGATTCCGCTCTTCTAACAGCAGTGTCCAAAAAAGAAATTATGTCTCCAGTATATGCTGTCAAGTCATAGTTTTTCTCTAATTCCTGAATGATTTTACTTGGGCTAAATCCTTTAATTCTTAACTTCATAATCAGTATTGCTGCTTGTTTTTGTCCGCATTCACAATAAGGCTTTTCAGGGTGATAACATGAATAGAATAACTGACTCCATATTTTTAAACGGTCTAATACGTAAGGATCCATTTCTTCTTTAGTTATTGGATAGTCTCCACTCATTAAGTCCAGTACTCTACTAGAAAAGAATTTTGAGCTCCCACGAGTTTTTAACATACGTTCTACTCTACTTTGTATACGACTTGAAAGATGAATCCCATCAAAAGGATCAAGTTCAGCCATCAATTCTAACAGATCATTATTAGGAAGTCTCTCAATTATTCTTGCGATAATTGAAGGATGAATAAAGCTCATGGATGTAGCTTTCCCTAATTCTGAAATTTTGAATTCTTTTTTTTCAGCATAAACAAAACGATATTTTAATAACTGTTCGACTAATTTTTTAGATGGGTTTGTATAGTAATACATAGATTGATGGAGTTTTTTTAGAATAGTTGCAGGTACTTCATTTAAAGCAGAGATTATTGCTAATACTTGATTTTGTTCAGATTCAAAAGTAATGTCTGCTTCTAATGGTTCTACTTTTGATGTTAATAATTTAATTCCTACTTGTTCTTCTGTTTCTTCTTGTTTAGAATGAATTTTTGCCCCTGGTTCTAATAACAAGTAAACTTTACCTTTATCATGTTTTCCAAAACGTCCTGCCCTCCCCATCATTTGATGGAATTCTGCTACTGTAAGCCATCTAGCACCCATTGCGGGAGATTCAAAAATTACTTGACTGGCCGAAAAATCAACTCCTGCTCCTAAAGCAGCTGTAGTGACTATTGCTTGAAAGTCCCCTTTTTCAAAAGAATGTTCGATTCTTCTTCTTTCTATATATGGAAGTCCTGAATGATAATATGCTGTTTTTATTCCCATACTATTAAGTTTTCCAGCCAAAAGTTCACAGCCTCTTCTTGTAGGGGAAAAAACAATTGTCTGATGTAGTTTTTTGTCTTTTTCCCCTTCTTTTAGATCTTTACGGATGAGTTTTGCGATAATTGGTATTTTTGACTGTTCTGGAGGCACGAGTATGACATGTCTCTCAAGAGTAACAGGTCTTTCTTTTTGTTCGAGAAGTTTGAAACCGTAGTGACTAGCAACTTCTTCTGCATTACCAATGGTTGCAGAAAGAACAACGAACTGTATGTTTGGAAATAGATGCTTTAACCTTACTATGACGCCATCTAATTCAGGACCTCTTTCAGCATCACCCAATAATTGAAATTCATCAATCACTACAGTCCCTACATCACCAAATTCTTCATGTCTGCCGGATCTTAATAAATAATCAATAGCTTCAACAGTCCCTACAACAATATTTCGATCTTTTATTTTTGTGTCAATAACGATTTTGTCTTCTTCGCCGATATCAAGGCGTGTCATACCCACACGAATTCCTATTTTAAAACCAGACGAAGCATATTTTCTTAAGAAATAGTCATATTTTTGATTTGTAAGAGCAACAAGAGGAGTTAAAAACAGCATTTTTCCTTTTCCGTTTAATAAATTGTTTATTCCAGCGATTTCTCCAATCAATGTTTTACCAGAGGAAGTTCCCGCGATTATCATCATGTCTTCTCCATCTAATAACCCTTGCTTTAAGGCTTGTACTTGTATTGGAAGCAGGTATTTGATTCCTTTTCTTTTCAGGAGATTCTTAATGTCTAGAGGAAGAATTGTTTTATCAATGGGAGTTGGTTCTATAGGAGTCGCTTTTATGACATCAAAAAGAGTTAATTCTTCGTTTTTAGAGAGATCATCATCTGAATGATAAGGTTCAATCGCTTCCAACGCATCCATGACATTATGAGTCTGAAGCAACTTGTTTTTTGCTAAATCTAAGAGAGACTTTGATTGCTTAAACCCTATGTGCTTTATATGTGACTTTATTTCTTCAATAGCACAATTATAACAGAGAATTTTACCAAAACCATAGAATACCTCTTTTTTAGTTAGCAAAGTAAATTTAGAATACTTTTCTAAGCAAGAATCACAAAGATATGCAATCCTATAATTAGAAATTTTGTATGCTTTAAGGTAAGCTTTAAACTCCTTTACTCTCCAAGGCTTTTGTGTTTTAGGAATCAAAATATAACTTGTTTTCTGAAGCAACTGAGTAAACTGTTCTGCTTTAAAAAACTTGAAATTTTTACTACCCGTCTGAGCAAATTTATATGGCCTTAGCCCCTGTGGGTCCTCATTAAAAAATACTTTTCCCTTTAAGAACGGTTTCTTAGAAATTTCTTTATTTTTTATAGCATAAGCTAACACTGTAAAGGACAAGTTTTTATCGTCCCAATCTGTCAATACAGTTACGTAATTTTTGGGTAGCTTCATAATCGCTACATCTATTTTATATTAACAGTTCAAGGGTTTTTCGAAATAAGAGCTTTTTAACTTAACATAAAAAGCGTTTCCGAAATACTCTTTTTCAATGATGCTAAAAAAAATAATTTTGGTTTAGTTATCATTATTGTCGTGATACCATAAAAAAGTAAAAATTATGCCGTATCGGTTTCTTATTTATTAATTAAACCAAGAAAATTAGTAGAAAAATTAGTAGAGAGATGAATAAAAATTAAGCTACGGGAACTCCAGTTAATTTAGACATTAATTCTAAGAGATCTTTTCTTTTCTCGAAGTATTTATGGACCGGTTCTAATAGTCTATTTATTGCGTCAGTAACTCCATTTTTAAGGTCTACAGGTGATAAACTGCCTTCAGTATAATCTTTTACTAATTCTTCCCATGAGTTGTAAGTAACATCCCCACCATATTTTTCAGGTCTAGAAACTTCAAATTTTTCAAGGTTTGGGAAAACAACGAGACGTACTATTTCCGCAACAGGATTGTTCTTTATTTCTTTTGGAGGACAAATTGCTTTTCTTATTTTTTTCTGAACCGTTTTAGGTGAATCATGAATAAATATCGCGGACATCGGTTTAGACTTACTCATTTTTAATTCTTGGAGTTCTTCAGGAGTTAAGTCCATTCTACCACTTGAACCAGTTAATCCCATCAATAGGGGCGTATGAATTATTACTGGTTTCTTCCATTTTAGTTTCGGAAATACTTCTCTTGTCAGAACATGGATTTTTCTTTGGTCTGTACCTCCAAGGGCAATATCAATTTCCATTTGTTTTATGTCTGCAGCTTGCATTGGAGGATAAAAAAGCCACGAGCTATTCATTTCTTCTGTTTCTTTTCTTCCCATGATTGGTAAGCAACGGATAATCCTTGTTAAAGTCGCATGTTTAGCGATTCTAATTACTTTTTCCCAGTATTCAGAAGTATCGGCGATTTCATGAGAATAAATGTACTCCACATTTGGTAGGTCAAGACCTACAGATCTCATTGCATGCTCAAAGTATTCACCAGCAGCTTGAATTGCTTCCATGTCTCCTCCTAGCTTGTCGTTTATGTAAGAATGCCAATCTGCCAAGAAAATAATAGTATGAATTCCTGCTTCTGCAAAATCCTTTAACTTTTTGCCGATAACGAAACCAGTGCCTAAATGTAAGTAGCCACTGATTTCAAAACCTGCGTATGCCCGGATTTTCTCTTTTTCTTGAAGTAGTTTTTTCACTTCTTCAGGCTGGATTACTTCTTCAGTATTTTTGGTAATGAGTTCATAACGTTGTTCGAGGTTCATAACTACGAGAATTTGGATTTGTTTCATTAAATGTTTTCTTATTTAATAGTATGAGCTAAGCCTTATTTTTCATTAAAAAAGGAAAAAATTTTAGGAGGGGAAGGCTCGCTTCACGTGGATGGCGGATTTTAGCGTTATAGTTTTATTTGGCTTGATCAAAAGTAACAAGCCTTACTTGAGGGGGAGCCCCTTTTACATCTCCTTTAACCGTTGCTGCAACTACTGAAATGTTTTTTTCTGCAGCAAGTTCGGAGATCCTTTTTGTTAAGACGCCATCATAAAGAACTGCATGGACTCCGTTATTTATCTCTTTTAAGCGTTCATAGAGTTTTTCTGTGGGGACTTGTTCGATTGGTACATAGTCTTTATCTAATAGATATGACTGAAATGATCCTCGTAGCTTTTTCTCAAATGCATTAATGACTGCTTTTAATGCTGGCTCTAGTGGTGGATAACGCGGATATTCATGATGTGCAGCTCTCGTATAAGCATGAATCTCTTTTTGTTCTCTTCTACGAGAACTTCTTTGTGTCCCCCTTTGCGCAGTTCTACTCCCACTTCTTCTGGATGATTGTCTTACTCGATGAGTGGCTTTTTGAGCCGATGATCTACGAATCTTTCCTTTGTCTTTTCTTGTTTCGTGTTGTTTTCTTTTATCAGACTTTTTCTTAGAGGTTTTTTCTTCTGTTATGAAGGTAGCTTCGTTTATTGGTTTTTTGTTTTTAAGTGCCGTTCTGATTTCTTCTGGAGTTAATTCTTCTACTTCTTTTCCTAATGGTGCTCTTGCTACATAATCTGGCGGAGCAACTTGTAGGAGTTCCTTGAGAATAAAATCTCCTCCACGATCTCCATCTAAAAAGGCCGTGGCAGTTCTTTGTCTGATAAGATCAATAACAGTCTGTGGAACATTTGTTCCTCCAACTTCAATAGTATTTCTGATGCCTGCTCGTAATAAGTTAATAATGTCAGCGCGACCCTCTACAATAATTATCTCTTTACTATTAGGAAGATCAGGACCTGCATATAGTTTGTCTTTGCCGAATTTGATTATTTCTTTTGTTAATTCTTTAGTATGTTTGTCTTGTTTAGTTATTGATGTCTTTTCTTTGAACTTTTCTTCTAATAAACTTGTTACTTCCGGAAATTCTTCTTCCCTTTCTTCCCATCCCTTAACTATTTCTGCTGCTCTTTCAATAATTTCTCTTCTTTTGGCGTCTCTAACATCTTCAATTTTTTCAAGTGTTACTTTAGCATGACAAGGCCCAACACGGTCAACTGTTTCTACAGTAGCAGCAATTATTGCCGTCCGAACCTTGTCTAAATTAGTTGGTAATTCGATAATACCGGTTGTCTTACCACCTTGACTAGTAAGTCTTACTTCTATTCGGCCCAGCTTACCGGTTTTTTGCAGATCTCTAAGATTTAGGTCTGGCGGTAAAAGGCCATCTGTTTGCCCAAATACTGCACCGATAATGTCTGGGCGTTCTACAACACCATCCACTTCGAAGCGAGCGATAATTTTATACTTGATGGTGTGTTCGTCTATTTTTACGCCCATTGTTGTCACCTGATGTCATGTTTCTGTGTTGTCGTTTCTTGTTCTTTGTCTACTGTATTTTGCCTGTTTTTTGTATCTCTGAATTTTTGAAATTTATATTAATACAATCCTTATTTTTACATGATATTTTTCTTATTCAGGATACCTTGTATAATTGTAACAAGGCAGTAAAGGTTATCTTATTAACGTGCCGCAAATATAGGCTCCGAGAAAAATTCTCTGAGACCAAGGAGAACAACTCCCTTGCGACTCGTTTATTTGCATAACCAAACCCCTAATACAAATTAGAGGTCAATTGATTCTATGACATTCAAACTTTTAATATTATCCTTATGCCAATGTTTTTTTAACTCTATGACGGAAAAGCTCCTTCCTTCTAGAAAAGAAGGGCGAGGAATGAAAGATCAAGATAGTTGATATAGACACATGACGATAATATATAGCTATAATATATAGCTCATATACTATCATGCAATAAAAATAAAAATTGGAGAAAAACAAATAACAAAAAGGCCTTGCAAGGACACATTCTTAGGGCTTTTTGGAGCTAGTTTGTGAACATTATGTTCTACAAGAGAGACGGCGCTAATAGGGCAATAATTAAAGCCTTTCACTAATGCTTCTAAGAACATTTTAGAGACAGAACTAAGACAAATGCGTCTGTGGAGAAAAAGTCCTAATAACTACTTGGATCATTCTTTACTTACCAGAAAGAAATTCTAAGGCAGGCAAATACTAATAAATATGGGATCTTAAAAAATAAAGGGAGTCGTTAATTAAATTAATAGAATTTATCTTGTGGCATCTTTGCTATCTGGAATCACAGACTCTATGTCATACTCTTCGATTATAATGTTGGTAACATTTTCTAATTCTTTAATTACTTTTTCAATATACTCATCAATATCTGCCTTTCTGTCTTGCCAGGAGATCTTAAATATAAAAATAATCTCAAGATAACCATTTAACTCCTCAAAGAAAGAAAGCTCAAGACGTGGTTTTCTTAAAGGATTGATTTTAGATATTTGTTCTTCAGCACTCCAAATTAGGACATCTACATCCTCATAAGAAGCTTTTTCAAAATCATTCCGGACGTAGCCTCTTAGAACCATTTGTACTTTATAATAACCGGCAATCACTATTGTTGTGTTTTATATTGAAATGAAAAATCTTTGGTAATGAGTAAAAAGAATAGAGAAATAAAAGCTATTTTTTAAAGCCCTTTTGTAGGATTATGAAATTTAGTGGTAGTTGTTGGTGTAGTTGGATTTGTAGAATTAATAATTGATTTCTCCTTTGTAATGGGTTCCATGTTTAGATCGATGAAACGGTCTGCGAGAGAAACATATGTAGGTATTAAGACTTCTCTCAGTACTTCAGAAATTGTTTCTACAGGAATTATCTCGATTTTTCCTTTTTTATCGTCAGATAGGATCAAATCGTCTAGATTTTGCTTGGGTAGAATAACTCTTTTGATTCCGGCATCAATTGCGCCTTCTACTTTTGCAGTAATCCCCCCTATTGGAAGTACTTCACCTCTGACACTTAAACTGCCAGTCATTGCAGTGTCTTGCCTAATTGGCGCATTTTCGATAGCAGAAATTACTGCAGTAGCGATCGCTATTGAAGCACTGTCCCCTTCGACTCCATATGTTCCTATAAATTGAACATGAATATCATAGTTGGTTATATCATGACCTAGGAATTTCTTAATTAATGCAGAAACATTTTGGACTGCTTCACGTGCAATTATTCTTAATTGCCCTGTGGCAATTATTCTTCCTTCTCGGCTACTACTCGCAGGTGCAATTTCAGCCTCTATTGGTAGTACAATACCGGAATCAGACCCTAAAACAGCTAGACCATTAACACGGCCTACTTTGGCACCTTCTGTAATTATTAGTCTGTATTCTTTTCTCTTCTTAACATATTGTTCTGTTAATTGATGTTCCAATGTTCTAGCTAAATATTTAGCATCTCTTACTTCCTCTTCGGTTACAAATGGTTTCTTCCGTTCAATAGCCAAATCACCTGCTGCACGTATAAGACCACCTAAGTCCCTTAATAATAACGTCAAATGCTTCTTACGATTTGCTCTTCTTCGTGCTTCAACAATTATCTCTTCTACTGCCTTTTTAGTGAAATGAGGAATATGTTTATCTTTTACTACTTCTTGAGCTACAAAACGCGCTAGTTTTCTTCTGTTATTAAGTGTATCTGGCATTGTAGTCTCCATATATATTTCGTATCCTTGTCCTCTAATTCTGCTTCTAAGGGCGGGATGCATGTTTCTTACTGTTTCCATGTTTCCTGCTGCAACTAAAACAAAATCACAAGGAACAGGGTCTGTTCTGACCATAGCACCAGATGACAACTCGCTTTGCCCTGTTATCGGGAATTTCTTCTCTTGGATAGCAGTTAGGAGTTGTTGCTGAGTTTTTATGTGTAACGTACCAATTTCATCGATGTATAATACTCCTTTATGAGCTTTGTGTATTAACCCAACTTCCACCCTTTCATGGGCAGGAGTACCTAAACCTCCACTTTGAAATGGATCATGACGAACATCACCCAAGAGAGCTCCTGCGTGAGCACCAGTCGCATCAATAAACGGTGCGGTATCTGAGTTAGAATTATCGACTAATAATTTTGGAACCAATATTTCGCTTCTTAATCTCAGCTGGGAAATAATCATGAAAGCAAATAATGCAACAAGAATAGAGAATAAAATCGTGTCTATACTCCTTGAGTAAATGACTGTTATGAGAATAATTGATAATGGAATTAATAAAGCCATCATGTGTTTGAAACTTTCTGCTTTTCTGGCTTTTTCCATTGCTTGTTCTACGTGAACTTTTCCTTCTCCAGCAGGGACGGTGACAATTTTTGGGTTATGAGGATTCTTAAGATTTGCAATACATAAAATATCCTCCAGTCGTTCTTTTGGCAATAATTCTGATAATGCATGGCCAAGCATTGATTTCCCAGTACCAGGTTCACCAATAAGTAGCACATTTCTTCTTTGAAGAGCCGCTTTTCTAATTATATTTACGGCTTGATCCTGGCCAATCACTTGATCTACAAGTTTAGGAGGAATCGTTAATTCAGCAGTAGTATTAAAATCGATATCCAGAAGAGGTTCTTCCTTCATATTGTTGCCTTGTATTGCTGTTTTTTGCCTAACTTCGGTATTGTCTTTTTGTTCTTCTTCGTTCATTTTTGGCACCTTAACAGTTGCGTTCTTTTCAGACAATTTTATTTTTGTGTAGACATGTTCTAAAAAAGAGACGAACTCATTTAAGTTCACTTTTTTTAACACTACATTAGGGTTAATTTGTGTTTTTAGCTTAATCGCTTTTTCTTCTATTTCTTGCTGTTCAGAAGGAGAGATATTGTTAACAATGAACATATACCATTCGTCAACGTTTTTTTCAGGAGAAGAATAAATTATTGCACCAATATTTTTATTTGGTAGCGCCCGAATAAATTCTTTTGCTGGCTTTATTGTTCCCTCCTTTAATGCTTTAATTAAAGACTGAGAAACAAATTTTCCAATTGATAAGTCGTAAACAAAGAAAAGATTATTTTTGCTTTCCATTAGCTAACCATCCACTGGTTTTTTATTAACACCAATTTTTATTTTTAAAGGGTTAATTATTGTAAATTTTCTATTTTAAATTATCAGTTAGACCCTTAAAAAGTCCTCGTTAGAAATAAAAAAGGGTTTTAGTTTTTCGTAAAGATTTTCTTATAGGAGATCAAGGTTCAAGTGAAGACCAATGCTTGTTTGTCCGGGTTCAAATTCAAGAGACCTTAGTAGGACTCTGGCTCGTTCGTTGCATGCGGGTATATTGTCTACTAACATAGGCACTTTTCCTGATGGAGAAGTATATATCAGAGTTGAAGACTTTGAAAGAGTCAAAAATGAAAAAATAATTGTAGTTCAATCCTTATATGCACCCCAGGAAAGAAATTTGTTTACTCTTTTAAACATGGTGTCAACTCTTTATGATCTGGGTGCAGAGGAAGTGTGGGCAGTAGTTCCGTATCTATGCTATTCAAGAGCTGACAGAGCTGTTCTTAAAGGAGAAGCGGTTTCTGCAAAGACGGTATTAAAATTGTTACAGTCCGTTGATATTAAACACTTATTTGTTATTGATGTCCATAATGAAGCGATCTTCGATTTTTCATCAATTAAAAGTCATAATGTGTTCCCATCCAAGGATTTTGCTAGATATTTGTACGACAACGGAGCGAAACCAGACATAATTGTTGCTCCAGACAAAGGAGCTAAGAAAAGAGCAGAATTACTTGCACATGAGTTTGGAATTCCCTCTACAAACATGTTAAAACATAGAGATCCTTATACTGGAAAGACAACTACAAGAATAAATAAATTAGATGGAGAGTACAAAGAGGCCGTTTTAGTTGATGATATAGTTTCTACAGGTGGTTCTTTAGTAGAAGCAGCAAAACTGTTAAGAGTGAATGGTGTTGAAAAAGTTCACGTAGTAGTCTCCCACGTAGTAGGTCAGTCTGCATATCAAAGACTTAGAACTGCTGTTAATGGAATAATTGCAGGAACTACAAGTATTCCCTCTCCAATTTCTACTATCGATATAACAACTTCTTTGAGTGATGCTATTCGTGCAGTCCAATAATAATAAGACACCTATATTTTTCAAGATCTCTTCGAGATATGATGATTTAGGAAAAATGGAGGCCAAGGTATTCATAGAAGAAATTTGCAACGGAGAAATATTACCAACGCCTCCCGAAGCAGAATGGTTAGGGGTATTTGCTAAAATCCCTAAAAAGAAGATTAAAGATATTAAAAGACTAATTTTAACTCAAAGGCTAATTTTTAACCCTATATTTATCCCTATATCCGGAAACTTAGAAAAAGAAGAGACAAAGAAAGAGATCTTGAATTACATCAAAAAGCAGTTGATGCCTCTTCCACACCATGTAAAACCCGAAAATTTTAGAACTAAACTATTCAGACATGGCCATAATGTATCTAAAAGTATTACTACTTTTTTTGAAAGAGAAGTAGGAGGATTAATAGTTCAGAAGTATGGATACAAAGTAAAACTAAGAAATCAAAGTATTACATATTTCTTAGAATTTTCTCGAGATATATTAATTGCTGGCTGGGGTATCAATGTTTCTTCGATCCATGAATATGTCGAGAAAGGGCCAAAAAACAGACCATATTTTGGAGTTGGTGTTTTAGATCCTGTTGTTGCTAGGGTCATGGTTAATTTGACGGGAGCAGAATATGGAGAAATAATTTATGATCCTTTCTGTGGGATGGCTGGAATCTTAATAGAAGCTTGTAGACTTGGAATGACTGGTATTGGAGGTGATATTTCTATTCAAAAAACCTATGGTGCTAAAATTAATTTAGAT
>JAMOVR010000308.1 GCA_027061945.1 Candidatus Heimdallarchaeota archaeon | reverse complement strand
AAAGCATTTAGTGAGTATTTTGAGATAAGAGCATAACGAGTTTCACCATCAACAATATTTGCAGGTACAACAATAGCTTTTTCATCTTGCCAAAGCTTTTGCGCTTCTACAAAGTCTATGTTATGTTTGGCTTTATTGATTTGACTCTTTTTCTCATCATACTCAAATTGCACATACAACCTTTTGTAGCAAGTATGAAAAGTATACTTTAATTATACTTTGTTTGTCAAGGTTGAATAACTAATCATTCCGTATCGGGAGAGACTGTGAAAGAACTCATAAATGAATACAGTTCTTTCACCGTTCTTCAACCTGTAAAATGGTATAATATCTTTATAAATGAGCCATAAAATGGGAATAGTTGTGGACAATATCTATAAAAAAGGCATCAACCGGAAGCAACAACAGTTCTTCCCTCCCAGCCTGGGGAGATACGGAACGAGGCTATAAAAGTAATGTATTGGCTACACTGTCTTGTTAGGCAACTTTAATACTTAATAGCTCATTTGCCCCTTTTTGAAACTCATAATCTGTTTTAATGATATTTGTTTCAAAACCTTTTGCTTTTAAAATTTTTAATATAGGCTCCAAATAGTCTGACTTTTTATTTTTCAAATCAAGAAGTGGAAATATTTTAACTTCATCTTTTGATACTCTACACATTTCTAATATTGAGTCAGTATGAAATTGTAAATCAAAATATTCACTGTAAAGAAATAAGAAGTGTGAACTTAATACTACATCAAAAATATCATTTTCAAATGAGAGTTTTGGTAATTCTTGATGAATATATCTTTTTTCTTTTTTACCATTTTTGTAATCATTGATAAAATTCTTCATAGCAGTTAATCTTATGTTTATAAGTTCATCAACTGATTGAATACCTTTCCAAATAAAATCATTTTGATTTTTTCTAAGTTGTTCACTTACAACAGATGATGTTTCATCTATTCTTGACTGTATTTCATCTTTTGTAAATTGATAGATTGGGTCTATTGAAGTAATATCTCCTTGAAGTTGTGTAACTTCAAAATTAAAACTTGAAGGGCCATCTCCACAACCTAATATCTTTTTAGATTGTAAATCTTTTTGAGATAACAAAAACATTTTTTTATACTCTTCAAGATTTCTTCCCCAAGGGACTACATTTTCTAATTTCACTTTCAAATCCTTGTTGTGTGCATAACTATTTATTAAGGAACATTCTACCCCTATCACTCTTAACATCCTACATTAACAGAATACAAAATTATACGGATAAATGCAAAAATATGACATGACCGTGGGGGAAGACACCCCCACGAAAAACGCGGGAGCGAAGAAAAAGGAAAGGGACTCAAACGGTCTCGACGTTGATCTCGAGGCCGCCGCCGGTGTCGCGTACGTTGGCGAGTTTGCGGCGCATGTAGGCGATCTGCTCCTGGAGGGGGAGGTTTTTGGGGCAGTTGTCCTCACAGCCCAGCAGGGTCATGCAGCCGAAGATCCCGCTGTCATCTCCCACC
>JAMOVR010000307.1 GCA_027061945.1 Candidatus Heimdallarchaeota archaeon | reverse complement strand
TATTTTTCCTTAATGTCTCGTCCTGAAATATCGTTACAACAAAAAGGAGTTGTAATGAAAAAAAAACATGAAAGTGGCTATGTAAAGCGCACACAAAAGGACTACAGTATGTCCTTAAAATTACAAGTAGTAAAAGAAATAGAGTCAGGACATTTGAGTACAAGAGCAGCTCAGCGTAAGTATGGGATACAATCACGCTCAACAGTAGTTGCATGGTTAAGAAAATATGGTACCTTTGACTGGGAAACCCAAACACCAAGTAATATGGAAAAAACACCGGAACAAAGGATAATGGAGCTAGAGCAAAAGGTTCGCTTATTAGAGAAGCAAAAGGCTTTTTTAGAGCATCAAGTAGAACGAGCAGATAAAAAAGTTATCTTGTTTGATATGATGATAACCGTAGCCGAAGAGGAATTAGGCATAGAAATACGAAAAAAGTCCAAACCCGAGTAATAGACAGATTTTCAAAAGAACAAGGAGTAAGCATAAGCCTAAGCTGTAGATTACTTGGGATAAGCAGACAGTCGTATTATCGTGGCAAATGGCGTGTATTTGAAAAACAGTCAAAAGCTGCAGAAGTAGTTGAGCTGGTAGAGCAAATACGCATAAAAATGCCTAAAATAGGAACAAGGAAATTATACCATCTGCTGCAAGAAGAGTTAAAACCTTTATCAATAGGCAGAGATAAGTTATTTGACATCTTAAGAGCTAATCACATGTTGATAAAGCCTAGTCGTTCTTATCATGTAACGACTAACTCACATCATAGGTTTAGAAAGCATAAAAATAAGATAGAGCATTTGGAAATAACGCGTCCGGAGCAAGTTTGGGTTGCCGATATCACCTATATTGGGAACAGAGAAAATCCTATGTATTTGGCACTGATAACCGATGCCTATTCAAAGAAGATAGTAGGTTATGATGTGTCTTCAACTTTAGCAGCCTCCGGCAGTATAAGAGCACTTAAAAGAGCCATAAGAAATAGGACTTATAAAGATAAAAGTCTTATTCATCATTCAGACAGAGGTTTTCAATATTGCAGTAATGATTATCAAAAGATACTGAAAAAAAGAGGAATAACACCTAGTATGACAGAGAGTTATGACCCTTATGCAAATGCAGTGGCAGAGCGGGTAAATGGAATATTAAAGACAGAGTTTTTGGATTATTTTGGATATAATTTACCAATAGAAACGATGGAAAGTATTGTTGATGAGACTATTGAGATATATAATAAAGAACGTCCGCACTATTCTTGCTATATGAAGACACCGGAAGAAATGCATAAACAAAGCGATGTTAAAATCAGAACTTATAAATCAAAAAAGCCACAGAAAGATACTTCTTTCTGCGGCTTCAATTAATTTTTATTTTTAACTAAAACCTGTAACGGTTATTTAGGACTAGTCATTTGCCAAAAATTTTGATAATGATATTTATTACAATGCTCAAAACAGCGCTGATAAGTAGCATGCTGACTATGGGAGCATAGAAGCGGAAGTTT
>JAMOVR010000306.1 GCA_027061945.1 Candidatus Heimdallarchaeota archaeon | reverse complement strand
CAATAATTTATGCTGAAAACAAATTATATTTAACTAGTGGCATAAAAAGTTCTTTACTAGATATGAGTTATAAAGATCTGCATCTATGGAATATAATTAGAATATTTGGAGGAGATGATGGCGGAATATTTCCAATTTCATTATTAGGTAAAATAATGACAGTCATTTCATCATATGTATTAATCATAGGCACAGTTATTGTAGCAATTATTGAAATATCATTATACAAACTCATTAACAAAAGAAAAAGAGGCCTTATGAAGATAAAATATAAAGATCATATTGTAATAATTGGATGGAATGATTCTATAGTCGAATTAATTAATGAATTACTTATGGCTAGCAAGGATTTTTATAACACTAAGATCAAGATAGTATGTATAGTACCAAATCCTTTGGATATATTAGAAACCAATGAAGAATTAAATTTTTTGGAACAAACAAGAAAAATCTCTTTCATAGATGGAGCTATATTAAATCAAGAGATATTAGAAAAAGCAAATATTCATCAGGCAAAAACAATACTTTTATTATCTGACAATAATGGCAATGAGGCAGATGAACGCACACTATTACGAGCCTTGGCTGTTAATAAATTTCTAAAGGACCAATCAAAAAAAATTAAGAAAAATACAATAAAAAGCAAACTAGATAAAAATGGACAGTTTTTTGAAACAAACGATTATGTAAACCTAGCCTATGTGATTGCAGAAATAAATAATGATGAATTTGTAACCCATTTAGTAAATGCAGGAGTTAATGGCATACTGAATAAAGCTAGAATGCGAAATGGAATATTGGTACAAAGCGCTTTAAGTCATGGCATTTCAAAAATATTAAATAATCTACTTTCTTTTTCAACTACCAGTAATGAATTCTATATGATTGATCTTCTCAAAGAGGAAAACAGACATTTGAGAGGAAAAACTTTTGATGAGTTGATATTACCTCTCAGACGCCAACGAATTTTACTTGTCTCTATAAAAATAATCTTCAGGGATTTAACAGGAAAAGAAATCGTTGATGAAGAAGAAATCGCGAGATTACTCAAACAGGAAGGCCTTAGTCGGCAAATAATCACTAATCCAATTGATGATGTAGAATCTACCAGAAAAACTGATTCTGATGATCAGCTTATCGTATTGGCTACTTGTTATGATGTTATTAAAAGAGGTGTACCAAAGGTTACATTTGATTAATTTATAAAAAACAATGCATTTAAGAGCTATTAATAATAAAATCTCAGTCCTTCTAAATTTTTAACAAATTTTTAAAAAATAAAACAATGGTAGGCGCGGGCGGGATCGAACCGCCGACTTCTACCGCGTCAAGGTAGCGCTCTCCCCCTGAGCTACGCGCCTACAAATCATATTTATATTTTTAGCCACAAAGCAGGCTGTGAATAACAAGATTTAGCTGTAGTGTCAAGGCACAAGGGCCAAACCCCATGCCAAAACCATCAGCAAAGGCGCTGTTAATCCAAACAGATATCCCAAGCCTTTGTGAT
>JAMOVR010000305.1 GCA_027061945.1 Candidatus Heimdallarchaeota archaeon | reverse complement strand
TCGTGATAAGCTAAATGAAATGGGAGAAAACGCTAAAAGATTGGGGAAAATGCAGTTTGACAGAAGCATACTTGCAAAACAATTTGTTAATTGGCTGGAACAAACATATTTTAATAAAATCAAGTGATAAAACTCTAAGGAAACAAAAGCCATTCAAAATTAATTAAATATTTTTTATATTAAATAACTAAGACCATTATAAAAGAAAATGTATGCTATACAAATTTTACGGAAAACGAATACTTGACATTGCATTGGTACTACCGGGATTGGTTATCATATCCCCTATTCTTAGTATCCTAGCTTTAGCAGTACGCATGAAACTAGGCTCCCCCGTAATCTTTTCCCAAAAAAGGCCTGGACTCTATGGGCATCCGTTTACGCTTTACAAATTCAGGACCATGACAGATGACAGAGACGAGCATGGTAATCTTCTTCCAGATGGCAAACGCCTGACTAAATTCGGCAAATTTCTTAGGGCATCGAGCTTGGACGAATTACCTGAATTATGGAATGTTTTGAAAGGAGACATGAGTCTAGTTGGTCCGAGACCCCTACTTATGGAATATCTGGACCGTTACACCTCTGAGCAGGCACGCAGACATGAAGTCAAACCTGGTCTTACAGGTTGGGCACAAGTAAACGGTCGAAATGCACTTACATGGGAGGATAGATTCCGGCTGGATGTCTGGTATGTAGATAATGTTAGTTTCTGGCTGGATCTAAAAATTATATTTATGACAATCTCCCACATCTTCAAACGTGAAGGTATAAATCACCCAGGGCATGCAACAATGGAAAAATTCAAGGGAACGAAACAACCAAGCTAATGCTAAAATAGCTTTTTAACATGTTATATGAATAAAAAAAGATTCATCAACTGGCAATTTCCTAAAATAGAGGAAGGAATTCCAACAAAATACAACTGGATAGTACAAAATATCGATGGGTTAAAATTGGGGAAATTCACCGACATTGGTGCTTTTACTTACATAAATGCAAAATTCGGTGTAATAATAGAAGACGAGGTGCAGATTGGCTCTCATTGCTCCATCTATTCTGTCTCGACTATCGATAACAAATCAGGGCTGGTACACATTAAGCGCAATGCAAGGATTGGAACACATAGTGTAATTATGCCTGGTGTCACAATTGGAGAAAACGCCGTTATAGGCGCTTTCAGCTTTGTGAATAAGGACGTACCCGCCAACAGCGTCGTCGTTGGGGTACCTGCAAAAACAATCAAATGATTTCACCAAAGCGCATCTTTCTCTCCCCGCCTCACATGTCCGGCCTGGAACAGCAGTTTGTAAAAGAGGCCTTTGACAGCAATTATATCGCTCCCTTGGGACCACAGGTGGATGCATTTGAACAGGAATTCGCCAAGGAGGTGGACGTAAAATACGCGCTTGCCGTCAGTTCTGGCACAGCGGCCATCCACTTGGCCCTTATCCATCTTGGGATTCAGACAGGAGACGAGGTATTTGTTTCCACCTTTACCTTCGCAGCTAGTGTAAACCCCATCGTTTATCAGAAGGCAAAACCGATTTTCATCGACAGTGAACCATCATCCTGGAACATGGACCCCGGGCTGCTGGAAAAGGCGTTGAATAATCGGGCCCGTAAAGGCAAACTGCCTAAGGCGGTGATAGTGGTTCACCTTTACGGCCAATGTGCAGACATGGATTCCATTCTGGAGATGTGCGACCGCTTTGAAGTGCCGGTGATCGAAGATGCCGCAGAAGCACTTGGAGCATCATACAAAGAGCGAGCTGCAGGAACCATGGGCTATGCTGGCATATTCTCCTTTAATGGGAACAAGATCATAACGACTTCCGGTGGGGGAATGCTGGTATCGAATGATGTCAATTTCATAGAACACGTAAGAAAGCTTTCCACCCAGGCTCGCGATCCTGCGCCTCACTACCAACACTCGGAAATTGGATACAACTATCGAATGAGCAATATTCTTGCTGCTATCGGCAGGGGACAGTTGAAGATTCTCTATGACAGAGTCAGACGCAAAAGGGAAATATTTAATTTTTACCAAAAGGCCCTTGCAGACCTTCCAGGAATAGATTTTATGCCCGAAGCTCCTTGGGGCAGACACAGCCGCTGGCTCACCACATTAATTATTGACCCAGAAAAATTTGGCGCATCGAGAGAGAAGATACGCGTTGCACTTGAAAAAGAAAATATCGAATCACGTCCTCTTTGGAAGCCCATGCACTTGCAGCCTGTTTTTAATGAATGCGAAGTTGTTGGTGGCTCGGTATCCGAGCGTCTGTTCGAACATGGACTCTGTCTACCTTCTGGCACTGCTATGAGAGAAGAAGATCTCCAGCGAATCATCGCCATAATCAAGTCCTTTACATAGAAAATGAACTGTTTTCTGACAAAACGGACTTTAATTTACACTTCAGGGAAAACTCGTCCCACTCCCTCTTCACATTTCTGCACATGTATTACAAGGTCTGTATCCACTAAGAAGCAAGACATAAACGATTTTCAGAAGCCTTACGAAAAAATATGTTTTTGGTAGACGAGTCTTTCTTTGATCTTCAATACTCTCCCCTAGAAATAAACCGAATAATATTTTACAATTCAAAGAATTTTAAAAATTAGCTTTAACCAGCTATAAAACAGTCGTAAAAATCTTATGGGTTGGGAAAATTGAAAGAAAAATCAAAGATAGCCCAAATTATATTTAAAAAAATTTTTTTTATTTTAATAGATATAATATCTATTGCGCTTGCATGGTTTGGCAGTTACTGGCTGCGCTTTAGTTTTGCAATACCGCCCAAAAATCTTGAGCAGGCTATCACCCTGTTTCCCTGGATTCTGGGAATTCAGCTATTTTTCTTGCTACTCTTGAGGCTTGACCGATTGATACCTCGCTTTATTTCTCTTCCAGATCTAATGCGAATAGCATCATACGGACTTTTTTCAACACTCTCTTCTGCCTTTTTTATATTTATATTCAATCAGGGATTTGCTGGATTTCCACGTTCTATTCCTATTCTGGATTATCTGTTGCTTGTACTATTTACAGGAGGGTGGAGGCTTTTATTCAGATTATGGCATGAACATAAACACACCCTTTCTAAAGGAAAAAGGACGTTGATTATTGGTGCTGGGCAGGCAGGAGAGTTATTAGTTAGAGACATGCTAAGACAGCAAAAAAGTGGATTTTATCCAGTCGCCTTTTGCGATGACGATCCTTCTAAACATGGGAAACTCCTTCACGGTCTCCCTATTGTTGGGTCCATATCCGATATGCCTGACATTATAGACCGGTATAAAATAGAATTAGCGGTCGTGGCTATACCCTCGGCAGATAGAAAACTTGTTAGACGCATTGTCAACATATGCAATGATTCTCTAGTTGAATACAAAATCCTGCCATCGACTAGAGATATAATCAGTGGAAAGGTAACGGTATCTAAACTTAGAGAGGTAACCATTGAAGACATCCTGGGCCGTACACCTGTTCCACCCAAGAAGCCTCTGCTTGAGGCCTGCATAAAAGACAAGGTGGTGATGGTAACAGGTGCAGGTGGATCTATTGGTTCGGAACTTTGCCGTCAAGTCGCAAGCCTTGGAGCAAAACGTATCGTTCTTTTTGAACACTCTGAATTTGCCCTGTACAAGATCGACTCGGAACTTAGGCAAAAGGCTCATAAAAATTTGGAAATAATCCCCATTCTGGGCTCGGTTTGCAACTTCAAAAGGGTTAAGACTGTTATGTCCGTCCTGGGAGTGGAAACCATTTATCATGCAGCAGCATATAAACATGTACCATTAATTGAATACAACCCGGTAGAAGGCATTCAAAACAATCTTTTTGGAACGCTCCAGACAGCCCTTGCAGCCCTGGAATGTGGGGTAAAAACCTTTTTGCTTATTTCGACTGACAAGGCAGTCCGGCCAACTAATATTATGGGGGCCAGTAAAAGACTGTCGGAGATGGTACTGCAGGCCTTGTCTGAACATCAAAACCAAAAAGGTGATAGTAATACCGTATTTACCATGGTGCGCTTTGGCAACGTTTTAGGGTCATCAGGTTCAGTTGTACCCCTTTTCAAAGAACAAATCCAACAAGGCGGCCCAGTAACTGTTACGCATCCAGAAATCACTCGTTATTTTATGACCATCCCGGAAGCAGTTCAGCTTGTTATTCAGGCCGGTTCCATGGCAAAAGGTGGAGAAATTTTTGTATTGGATATGGGGAAACCTGTGAGAATCGCAGATTTGGCACGAAATATGATTAAATTGAGCGGTTTTAGTGTAAAAGATGAAAATACCCCCGATGGAGACATTGAAATAGTCTTTACGGGGCTTAGACCTGGAGAAAAGCTGTATGAAGAGCTCCTTATTGCTGGAGACTTTCAAGGAACTGAACATCCAATGATCATGTGCGTTAAGGAGGCCTTTATAGAGTGGAATCGACTACAAAAAATAATGAAAAAGCTCAATCTGGCATGTCATTCATTTGATGTGGATAGGATAAGAAAGATCCTCAATAAAATTATTGAAGGCTATCAACCTCAGTGCGAATTAGTGGACCCAATCTGGATAGGTCTTGGGCAGAAAAATAATCGGATAACCAAAAATATTGGCAAAATTTATCGAGTAATTTAATCGTACGGAATACTTTATTTATAAATTTTGGCATGTTAAAAAACAATGTAGACAGTCAAGCAAAACCTGCTTTTTCAGAGAACATACTTAGATTTCTTTTGGTATTTTTTCTAGTAATTCCACCCCTCGTTTTTATGCCAGGCAGTTTTAAGGGGCAATGGATCTTCACAGAATATAGGGAGTCGAAACTGGCTGCCCTTTTAATTATATTTTGGGCGCTTGCTACCTGTTTTTCTTTTTTTTTCCTGGACAAACACATTCAGCAAATAAAAAGACTGGCGCGATCTGCTCCTATTATCTTGTTATCTTTTTTATCTTTTTATTCTGCGCTTACTACAGCGTGGTCAACAGTGCCTGAAGCAGCTCTATATGAATCGGTCCAGTGGATATCGTTTACCTTTATGTTTTTGATTTTTGTTTGCCTTTTTAAAGAAAAAAAATTTCTTGAAATAGCCATTTATTCGATAATCTGCGCTTTTGCCATGGTTACATTCATTGGTATATTTCAAACTTTCAAGGAGATACCCTTTTTGATGCCCATCAGCGGCACAAAATATGGTTCAACCTTTGGTTCTAAAAACGCGTGCTTCCTCTCCTTTGGAAGCCAACTTTTTCTACTTTTTTTTATCTTCTGGAAATCCTTAGACGAAAAAAAAATATCTTACATTTTCTGTGCCGGCAGTTGCATAATCCTGGAGCTTATTTACATAGCAATATCTTTAAGCAGGACTGCCTACGCTGCTATTGCAATTGGCATGATTGCTCTATTGTTTTGCACACTTGTTATAGTTCCAAAAAACAAAAGAAACTCTATATACAAAGGCGCTGGTTTTTTTTTATTGGTTATTTTTGCAATCACGTTACTGGCACAACAGGTATATCCAAAATCTTGGAATATAGCGAAACAAAGAATTAGTCATAGGATGATTCCTCTCATACTACATCCTCAAAATTTTTTTTACAAAACTGCCCGAGGACAACTTATTCACGATACATGTGCAATGATCAAAGACCACCCCCTTGGAGTTGGAGCAGGTAATTGGCCTTTTTTATATCCACTCTACTACAACCGCTTAGCCCAAAAAGGATTTAACAGAAAAAAACAGATCAGAAAGGTCCATAATGATTATATTCAGTATCTTGCTGAACTTGGATTTCCTGGATTCCTGGCCTTTATTGGACTTCTATTTTTATCATTTAAAAAGCTTTTATCTTGCATAAGGCATAAAACTTGCGGTTTCCATGAAAAGGCATTTGCAGCCTGCCTGACAGCCCAGCTTGTTGCAGTGGCAATAATGTTGTTTTTTAGTTTTTATTTAGAATTTCCATACCGCAAATTC
>JAMOVR010000304.1 GCA_027061945.1 Candidatus Heimdallarchaeota archaeon | reverse complement strand
AACCCTTTTTTTGTGCTAAAATATAATAACTTATAGTATTGAGACTAGTTTCATCTATTTCTATGGACAGATTTTTTAATGATTCAATCCCCAATTTAAAACTTTCCGACATATTAGCCTTTATGGCATGAATGTGGAGAATATTGAAATTGTTGTTTTCGAGTAAGTTGCGTATAGATGGTAATGTGAAAAAGCGGAGATGAGTAGTACATAGCAAACCAGCTGGAATATAGTCCCACCGTCCAGCCAATAAATCTTCAACCACCGACCAATGTCCAATGTTGGGTATACTTAGTATCAGATATCCCTTATTCAATAGAAAATCATTATAAATTTTAGTAAGAAGCATTTCAGGATCGGCAACATGTTCTATCATATCCAGACAAGTAACACAATCAAATTTTTCCTCTAGCATTAATGTTAAGGCATCCCCCACCAATACCCGATCTAAACGCTTCTGTGCCTCAGCTGCTTCATAGGGATTCATTTCTATACCAACTACATGACATTCTGAAAAATTAGATTTAAGTAGTGCACCAAAATGTCCTCTTGCGCATCCTATATCTAGAAATGAATTTAATCCGTGGGGTATTAACTCAATTATATCTTCTCTTGATTCCTCAAAATAATTAAAAAAAGGATGTACATAAGCTTTTAGGGCTATTGCAGTCTTGTCTCTAAGTATTTTGGGAATATCCATTGGATCCAAAGGAATATCTATTTTCATAAGAGCTGATACGCGTACGAGAAAAATAAATGGAGTGCGATCATCATAGGGAATAAATTGTCCCTCTAAATTTTTTAGGTTGGCTACGAATTTTTGAAATCCATTCCAAGTGAAGTAAGCTAAGTCTTGGCATGCTGAATGACCGTATATATCCGAAGGAAGAACACAGTCTAGCTTCGGGTTGCTCTGAAGAATTTTAACTAGTTCTTCCAATGCTCCTTCACCAATAAGCAATGCGGGTTCTTTTGCTATCAGCATGAATTCTGATGCTGAAATAGTATTTATTGTCGAGATAATAGCAGCTCGCAATTCAGTATTTATATTATCTCTTTGGCTCTCCACTAACTTTAAAGTGGTACCTTGAGGGAGCTTTTTTTGAAACATGGATAGACACAACTTTAACTCATGCGAGTATTTATAAGAAGGTGTTACACAAGTTAGTGCATTTGTTTTGTTGTAGTTATTTTTCTTTTGTTTCATGGTATTGACTCGCAATAAGAAGAGGTATCCATTGCCAAGGCTGCTGGCAAATGATTTTTGTAAGTCTGTCAGCATAATGTTGTAAAATAGATTTAGGATTTTGTATATCCGTTAAGGGTTCAATCTGAATTAATCTATGTTTTACTTTATAATTTTCTATTTCTACAAGATTCCAAAGTGTAAAAAATAAAACATTTTTGCGGACAGCCCAATTAACAAAGCTCGCTGGCATTGATGAAGGCCGTTCTAAAAAAGTAACCTTTTGTCGTTTTTTAGGATAGAGGGTTGGCGGTATATCAATAGCA
>JAMOVR010000303.1 GCA_027061945.1 Candidatus Heimdallarchaeota archaeon | reverse complement strand
TTGGCGTTTCTTGACATCAACCCCGGACGTGTTACCTTTTCAATGCGGTCGGGCCGCTAGCTCAATTTGGTAGAGCAATGGACTCTTAATCCATAGGTTCCAGGTTCGAGTCCTGGGCGGCCCACCAGCTTTTCTTTATCTCCCAATATATCCCGCCGATTCAGTCTCATAAGGTTAGGTAAGGTTTCTGCTTGAAAATGCCTGCACTCTGCAGGCAATCCGCAGGCAATTTTTCAGGCAGCCATCCTCGAAATTTTCCGACCTGAACGAAATCAAGCCTTGTGTCCGTTTAGATTAGAAAAGATCAGGATTAGAAAAAATAAAATTAATTCTCTCTTTCTTTCTCTTTAAGATTAAGAATTTGCGATTAGAGAAAGAAAATTTTTTCTATTTTTCTTCCCTTTCGGGCAAGAAAATTCTAACTCTCCCGCGCCTTTTACGTGTCAAGGCTCTCCGCTCACTTCGTTCGCTCCGACCCTTTGGGCTGGCGCTTTGCGCCAGGCCTTGACACGCGGCGCGGTCGAGTAGCTCTTTTTTTTGCCCCGAAAGGGGGGAAAAGTTTTTTTCTTTTTCTCTCAGGATCCAAAGGCCCGGGCTCAAGGCGCGAAACTAGCTTTGCTTTTCGCGCCTTTCGAGAATAGCCCGTATCATCACGGCATCAAACCAAACATGTTTTGTTGTTGCCTCTAAAAGAGTGTGGAGGTTGCCATGAAAATTGAGGTCAAATTTGATCCGAATAACAATGTAGAAGTAGGAGATTTCTTAGACAGTCTTAAATGGCTGCTGCAACTATTACAAGACACCCTTAATGGAGATGTAATACTTGAACTTCATGAACAGAGTAAATCCATTCTTCAAATATTAATTGATGCTTATATTGAAGCTTTAGAGAAAGTAGATCCTACACTTAGGAAAGTAAACGATAATAGACTTATCGCTATATCAAAAGGAGGACAATGTTAAGACTGCTTAAGACATTAATTTTGGTATTTTTAAATGGTATTTTGTATAAACCTAAGCCAGGGTGTCCGTGGTCGGTTCTACCGCCCCACCAGGCGTCCTTGCAGTTGATGGTATCCGAGCCCCAAGCGGGGTCGTAGACGATGGTGTAGAGGGCGGGGTTGTCGGCCTTGGCCAGCACGTCCGAACACCAGCCGTTGTTGTGCCAGAGGGCGTTTACGGAGATGTGGCCGATGGAGATCTCCACGTCTACACACCGGTTGATTACATCCAGAGGGAACGGGACCGGTGGTCCTCGACGGTCTCTCCTTAGGCGAGATCGGGTCAAGTCCTCCGAGGTAGATAATCACGACGATTTCCAGAGGATGTTTCCTCTCACCCATGCCCAAAGGGTAACGAGAGGCGTTCGGAGGGGTGGGTTCGGATTTCGGGAAAACGGGGGGCAAAAGGGGGATATTTCAAGAATTTTGATGAAGGGCCACCTAGCTTCAAGCCCAAAAAGGGACGTAAAAGACCGCCTGATCAGAAATCCTTGACACCATCTCCTACCCGGGCCGATAATACGGTAGAGGGCTAAATCCCTTGCACCGTTCTTTAAAGGAATGTTATAAAACGGTCGTTTTTTATTAAAATTTTTAAAATCAAGATATAAGTGGTTAAATGGTGGTGATAAAATGCGCCCCTTAAGGAAGAAAGAAAATTATAAAAAAATGAGTGATCGGTTTTTTAGAGAAATTGAGGAGCATATTCGCCTTGTGAACAAGAAAATCAAAAAAATCACCCAAGAAGTTGAGGAAAAATATGCCCGAGGTCCCCGCCGCACCAGAGGTCCTTTTAAACTTCCTCTATAAGGACGTTGATCTCGC
Source organism: Candidatus Heimdallarchaeota archaeon (assembly GCA_027061945.1). GTDB lineage: Archaea > Asgardarchaeota > Heimdallarchaeia > Heimdallarchaeales > JAJRWK01 > JAJRWK01. Next base: position 4,177 of record JAMOVR010000303.1, on the reverse strand, counting down.
CAAATCTTTCTATGCCCAGATTTATACTGGTTTGTTACGTGAATTTCACCGAGAAGAAGCTTCTAAAAGCACCAGCGAATCAGAAAAATCTTTAAAGATAGGCCCCCGTTTTTTGCAGCGCTTAGGAGGTAAAACGGTTGTCGAAGAAGGTTATCTTTCTTCGAAAGAGGTTTTAGATCCACACGATACCTTGTTTCTCGATTTACTTTCTTTTTTAAATCCTTACATCAAAAAAGGAATATCAGAAGCTTCTCACGGTGACTTAATAAGCGCTACGGGTAGGCTTCTCCTGATTAGCAAAGATTTTTGGCGTTTAGGGGCAGAAACCTTTATATCTTTTTTAAAAGATCAACATAAAAACTTTGGGCTCTCCAAAAAAGAGGCCAAAGTAACTAGAGAAATCTTTAAAAGATTTTTAAGCATACCACAATTTTCCTCTCGTTTCTTCTTAGATACCCCTCAGGGTAGACTTTGGGGATACCTAAATGAGTCCTTTCTTTCCGAACCTTTAGACGCTTTACTTTTCAAGTACTCCAACAACTATATTCCTAACGTGACTTTAGTGGGGATCAAAGAGGTTCCAGAAAAACCAGAGGAAGAGATTTTCCCGGAAGGTGCTCCAGAGGCTGGTATTATGGCTGCTTTGGGTTCTCTTTCTACTTTAATTAGCCCTGGAGATTATATTGTAAAACCTCTTTTTATTTATTATCCTACCCGTTTATCATAATGTTTTCGTCGGACTCTTTGTCAAGAAACTCTTCTCTGTTTTTGAGTGTTCCTTTAAAAGATTCTTATAATAAAAGATGCCCAAATATTTTCTGATGAATCTTGACCTTTAATTAGTATTATTTTGTATGAAAAATTTGATTCTTTTTTAAATCTTTGAAGTGAATTTCCGCAATTGCCAAGAAGTTTTTTGGGGTTTTGTGCTTTATATTCTGTATAAATATACGGACTAGATGAGTTCTTATAAAAGGCTACAATAGCATTTAATCTTTCGCTTAATCCTGCAAAGAAATTTTTTGCTGGAATGCTAGTATCTTTCTCGATAAATCCGATAAAATATAGTTGAGCATTTCTGTATTTTTCTTCTTGAGCATGATTCTTAATATAGAGCATTCTATGTATGTCCCACCAAATCTGTCCTTCTTGCCAGAATGTTGGATGATATTCGCACTTATTGTTCTGTTCTATGGTTGTTAAAATGGGTCCGCCTAGCCAAGAATAAAAAATATTATTTGTATCTTTCCAGTCTTTACATATAGGACTATCTACCAATTTGTAGTCAATCGATTGTACCTTTCCATAAAGGAAATTATAATCGTGACTTTTGAAGTATTGTGGAAATTTATACTTTAAGGCTGATTTAATATAGAATCTTTTAATCTCAATAAGAATTCTATCTTTGTCTTTGTTTTTGTTTTTATAGGCTACTATATCAGGATTGATTGGAATTCCTTTTATTGTTTTCCATTTACCGTTCTTCAATCCTTCTCCTTCTTGTTTGAATCCTTTAAAGGAGGAGTCTACTTTCCATTGAAATTTATCCTTTAATACTTTATCGAATAATAAATATTTATATGCGTCTTCTAGGTTTTCGCGTTTGAGAGATTCTATTTGAGAAAATGGTGTGCCAGTAACATATGCGGTGGCTGACATTATTTCATTCAAAGACATTATCCCTCCTTCAAAAAAATTGGTCGGCCCAATCGCGGTAGTCCTTGAGTCCCTCGACCACCTGTCTTCCCATCTCCACCGCCCCTTCAGCCATCTCGCCTCCCTTCTCTCCGATCACCTTCCCGAGTTCTCCTCCGTGCTCCCCTATCCATTCCGCCCATTCGGGATGAGTCGCCCCGTAGTAAGCCGAGCAAGGCTTGATTTAAAATACTCAAAAGCATACTTTATGAAATACGATATTTAATCCGGAGGACCTATGATTATTACGGCCAACGAATTGAAAACCAGAGGTATCTCCTTTGTGGAAAAGCTTTTCAAAAAGACCTCTGAGGTCTTTATTTCCGTCAGGGGCAAGAAGAAGTTTGTAATTTTGCCCGTTGAGGAATACGAACGGCTCAAGGAAGCCGAACTGGAAAGCGTTATCCGACAGGCCGAGAAGGATTACGAGGAAGGCCGCTATGTGGTGGAATCTGCCGAGGAACATTTTAAACGACTGGGCATCTAAATGTTCAAACTCATCTTCACGGAAACCTATCTCCGTCGGGAGAAAAAGTTTCTCAAAAGGCATCCCGAACTGATCGAACGATATAAGAAAGTATTAAGACTATTGGAATTGAATCCCTCCCATCCATCCCTTCGGTTGCACAAGTTGAGCGGCAAGTTCCAGGGTAAATACTCTGTTTCGATCACTAGGTCCTATCGGATAGTTATTACCTTTACCGTTACCGAAAAAGGTATAGTTTTGCTGGATATAGGAAGCCATGATGACGTGTATAGGTAGTAAGTAATCTAGAATCAGACTAAGTAGTAAGATGTTATTTTATGCTTTGCATCCAAAAGATAGGCAGTTGATAAGTCTTTTTGAATATGAGAAGAAATACCGTTTTCAAATCAAGCAGGGTAACTATCCGCATTTACTATGTCCATCATGTAAGGCAATAGTTACGTATTGCCGCAAATCTAAAGATGGAAAAAGCTCCCATTTTAGAGCTATTAAAGGGCACAGATCTGATTGTATCTATTACAGCAGAAAACACAAGAGAACTGTTTATAAACCGAATATTATTGTTCTGGAAAAGAGGAAAATATTTATCGATAAGCCGGAAAGGATTACTTTAAAATTAAAAGAAATTGAAGTAAATAGAACAATCGAGGACGATTTTTATAAAAAAAGAGTTTCGTCTGATTTTTCTGATGGAATTATTAAAAAATCTATTACTAGAAAGTATATTCTAGATCCTCCAAAAAAGAAAAAACATAAAACGATCACTACTTTCGCTTCATTAGTACGCTGTCTCATAGAAAATCCAGAAGCTTTAACCCAGTGGGGAGCTCCTCTATGGAGTCTTTTTAAAAACTCCAAAAAGGTGGGACCAGAAGATTTAAAACAAAAAAGGATGTATTATTTGATAATAAAAAATTTCCAACAAATTGTAATTAAAGATAAATATGCTTTTATAAATAACTCTAACATTCAAGAATCATCAATTTATTTATCTAAAGATAATGTAGATGAATTATTGACATTGTTAAGCAATCTGCAAAGAGACTTAAGGGAAGCGATAGTTTTCACTATTGGCGAAGCAGTGCAATCTCGAAAGAATCCAGACAAAATTTTAATACGACCGCTATCTCGGGATTCTATTATTTACGTGTTTATGAAAGATTTTCATGCTAATGTGAAAAAGTTTTTCACCTGATGATAAAAGCGTGAGGTTTTTTACTTCGTCCCGTAATTTTTTCCATTTCCCTCGAATCAAGAACGGAGAATTCAAAAAATTCCGGATTCTCACGGTAAAAATTATCCAAGAAATCCCGCATTTCTTCTGGGAATTCCTTCGGAGCAAGACGAGTGAAACCGGCAAGATCGAGAAAATATCGGGATTCGATACGTATGAAATCGGCCCTATAGAATCTGTCTTCCAGACCGTTACATGCCAGGAGGTCGAAGAATACACGGGTCTTTTTTCGATCTTTTGGAATTAACCTGTCGAGTGTCCTTGTAAGTTCCGCAGGACGGGTAAGTGGATGTACGGCTGTATGGGCCACGAGCAAGAGATCGGCCCCGAACCAACAATGAAACATTTCGGTTTCTGCAGTTTTATGCTTAAAAATATGTTCGAAGGTCTTGAAAAGCTCAGTAAGGTCCTGACGTCTGGAATCCCTCTCGGTGCGCTCCACGACTTTTCCAAGGTATTCAAGAAAAAAAGATCTGTCGTATACGGGATGTCTAACGAACGGTAAAAAGAGTCCGCGCAGGACGTCTTCGAGTCTCGAAAGACCAGTTGCGTATTCTTCTTCCCAAGCGGCTATTTCATCTTCTGGCTTCCAGGTTATAGCGGTCGTTTGCTGATGGTTGCGCTTCATGCGTTTACTCCTTGACACCATCCCCCATCACGGCCGATAATGGGTAAAAGGAGGTGGGATACGTGTTTTGTCGCGTTAAGGAGTGGCTTGAACGGTTTACGGCCGACGAGCCCACTCCGGAAGAGATAATGGA
>JAMOVR010000302.1 GCA_027061945.1 Candidatus Heimdallarchaeota archaeon | reverse complement strand
AGCTGTGCTCGCGAAGGCTGGCAAGTCCTGGCTCGCCAGGACCATAGCGGCCGGGTGATACCCGCTCCCATCCCGAACGCGGAAATCGCGACGGCATTTTTTTATTTCGGAAAAAACAAAAATTATTTTTTACTACTCAGTTTTTTTTTCAATAATAGTATGAATTTTTTATCTTCAAAGTTAATTACTTTAAAGGAAGAAAAACACCTTTTAAGTGATGAAAAAAAGTTTGGTTTTTTTCGCAATAATTCTGGCTGTTTTACTTGGTTCTACTTTCGTATCTGCACAAAAAGCCACTATCTGGGGTGTAGGTATCGGAGGTAAAGCAACCTATCGCATTGAGTCTACAGTTGTTCTAACATCTTCGAATGAGACGTTATTACCAAGTACCATTCTCAACAACCAGACTTCTATTATCATGGAAATAGTACAACAAGCAAATGATGGCTATAGATATAAACTTGTATCCAAAACAAACATAACTTATGGACTAGTTACTTTTAAACAATTTTCAACCCCTGAAGGTAGTATGGTTATTCCCGTAGGTGATTTTCCTTTTGTTTTACCATTGGCATATGGTGCCTCTGAAGACTTCTTAAAAGATTTTGGTGAATCTTGGAGATTAATGAATAAGATGTCTTTTATTTTCGGGAACGAAACAAAAGTCACTGCAAATTCGACATTAGATGGAAATGGCCTAACATTATTATTGAAAATGCTTGTTTATAACTTGACAATAAGCGATATTACAAATACACTTTCATTTGTAACACTTCCATCTCTAGGATTAGACCGCGACATAAATATGAGTGTTGCTAATATTGATGCATTTGTTTTTTATGCCAAAAAAACGGGGCTATTGCAAAGAACTACTGTTGAATTAAATGGAACTGCTAACATATATGTTAATGATACTGATACTAATGAAATATTACTTGTTCCACAAAACACAGTTATAGTTAATTCAACAATATTATTAGTTGATTTCTTAAATCCTGGAAATGTAGAAACTAGAGAATCATTACCTTTTTCATTTTTATCATTCTTTTTTGGGTTATTAGTTATATCTCCAATTTATTTGAAAATTAAAAAAAGAAATAAGTTCTCTTAACGCATTAATTGGGGGCTTTGAGCAATGAACATAATAGAAACAGAGAATCTTAGAAAAGAATACGGTACTATCGTAGCTTTAGATAATGTTTCAGTAGAGATTCCTAAGGGTGCAGTTGCTTTTCTTGGCCCTAATGGGGCTGGGAAGACAACATTCATAAAAATAGTATTAGGCATTATATCACCGACCTCTGGGAAATACAAGTTTTTAGGATATGAAAAAGAAAAAACTACTTTAGACATAATAAGAAAACAAATTGGTTATATGCCTGAAGTTCCCACAACCATATCTAGAGTAACGGGTATACAATTTGTTCGACATATGGGTATGCTTACCGGTATGCCTTTCGAAGTCGCAATGCAAAGAGCACACGAAGTTCTTGACTATGTCGGGTTAGAAGATGAAAGATACAGAAACACAAAGCATTATAGTACTGGAATGAAACAGCGTTTATTATTAGCTCAAGCATTGGTTCACGATCCTGATGTAATTATTTGTGATGAACCTACTTCTGGCTTAGATCCTGCTGGACGAGAAGATATTTTATTTCTCCTTAAAGACTTAGTTAAAAACTATGGTAAGTCATTGTTCTTTTCAACACATATACTAAAAGATGTAGAACAGACTTGTGATCATGTGATTCTTCTAAATAAAGGGCGTGTAATATATGAAGGCAGTCTTGAAAAACTCAAAGAAAAACAAAAATATGGGACACAGGTCCGTTTCTATAGCCCAGAAAAAGTTATTCCGCTATTAAAAGAAAAAGGCTATGAGTTCCAGTTTAATGAAATAACAAAAGACATAGTAATTACAAATCATGTGACCTTAGAAGAATTAACTGCTATTGCAATAAAAGCAAAGACACCTATTTTACTTTTTAAACCATACGAACGCCCATTCGATGAATTATTTATGGAGATGGTGAGTAAATCATGAAACCCACATTAGATATTACTCCAAGGAATTCATACCGCCCTTTAGAAAAGTCCAGACTTAAAGAGCAATCTGAATTTGACCTTATTATTACTCAGACCAAGTTTGATCTAAAAAGGATGTTAGAAGGTAGTTGGGCAAAAGCACCAATTATATTCTCAGGATTATTATGGTATGTTACTACTCTGTTTACAGTATCTAGATTAAGTATACAATCTATTTTACCAATTGATTACTGGAATACTTTCAAGGATTCTTTAAGCTTATTTACTGCTCCTCGTGAAGGTGCTGGTGGACTTTTAATAGGAATTGGTCTTGCTGTAATTGGTTCAGGTCTTATTGCAGATGATAATGCTTCAAAAGCGCATACAATATACGCCACCAAAATAAGCAAAAGGACATATATCCTGTCTAAAATACTGACAATGTTAGCCATTGTTTTCATAAGCCTATTTTTATGGGCATTTTTACTTTATTTCATCGTTATATACAAAACAGGGCCTCCGCTTAGTGGTATAATCGAACATTGGTATTTTTTGACTAATTTAGTAATTCTATTTGTTGTTTATAGTATGACTATTGGTGGTATTGCACTGTTTTTCTCAAGTATTACCGACCGATCATTAGTGGCGGGAGTCTTGATCTTAGTTATCCCATTATTAATACAGTTTATTGGAACACTTATACTATACGACGTAACAGGTATCTCTTTGTTTCTTGCCCTCGGGCCTTATAATACGGTTTTAATTGTTTGGGATAAACTATGGGGTGGAACATACAAATATGCTCAATACATGCCTGAAGCCGTTTTCTCAATGATTTTATATTTTAGTCTTGGACTTTGGGCTTTGTTCAAAGCAAGTAACGATAGAAAATAGGTGATCTCGGTGTTTGTGACAATAAAAAACGTTTCTAAATGGTTCGGAGATGTGATTGCTCTGAATAATATATCAATTGATCTCGAACATGGTGCAATTGGTTTAGTTGGTTTAAATGGAGCAGGAAAAACAACTTTAATTAAAATTTTAAATGGATTATTAAAACCAACTGAAGGTACTGTTAAGATCTACGGACAAAACGTATGGGGAAACTTAGATCTCTTCTCAAAAATTGGATATTGTCCTGAAATTGACAATCAAATGAATTATTTAACTGGACTAAAATTCGTACAATATAATTTACAATTACATGGTTATTCGAGGCAAGAAGCAATAAGAAAAGCTCAAGATGTCCTAGAACGCTTAAACATGACTACTGCAATGACTCGAAAAATAAAAGGGTATTCTAGGGGAATGAGGCAAAGAGTCAAAGTAGCTCAAGCAATTGCTCATGACCCAGCCATATTGTTGTTAGATGAGCCATTACAAGGTCTTGATCCTATTGGGAGATATGAGCTTACTACTCTTTTCAATGAATTAATCAAGGAAGGAAAAGACCTTATTGTGTCTTCGCACGTACTACATGAACTCGAAAAAGTTTCTCAGACCATTGTATTCATAGATCACGGTAAAATTCTTGGTAAGAGTAATATTTCAGATTTAAGAGCAACACTAAAAGAAATCCCGCAGAGGTTTCTTATAAAGACTGATAAACCCGTCAAATTGGCTCAACAATTATTGCCATATAAGTTGATAGATGACGTCCAATTAAAAGACAATGAAATAATTATTGGAGTAAAGAATGTTCAAGAATTTTCTTTCAAACTAATCGAAGTTGCTAAAGAAACACATGCCGAAATTAAAGAACTCCGACCGCTCGATGAGTCTTTGGAAGCCGTTTTTGATTATATATACAGGGGGAATTACTAACATGAATGATATCGAAAAAATACAGAAAAATTCCTTGTCTAAACGTGGTAACCCATGGATAATATACATTCTTCAAATCAAGAAATATTTGTCTGGGGGTTTTTTCTGGGCAGTACTAGGGTCAGGATACTTATTCCCCTTGATATTATTTGTAATTTATAGCCGTACTCATAAAGATCTGACAAACTATGGGTACTGGGAAGTATCTTTGAAACTAATTTTTGAGGGATATTTTGCGTATTATGTAGTATTAGTTCCGTTAGTACTTGCTACTGCTGCATTTAGAGATGAATTTAATGATCAAAACATAATCTACATATTGGTTAAACCAATAAAACGCCAATATATTTTTGCTATGAAATATTTGGCATATTTAACTACCTCCACAGTAGTAACACTTCCTCCCTTGTTATTGACTGTTCTTGTTGCCAATACTTATTCCTTGAAAAAAGACCCATATTTTCATGAACCCTCCAGTACTGTCCTTCTAAATACTGCTTTATTAGTTGCCGGTCTGTTTCTAATGCTAATTGGTTATGGCGTTGTTTTTATGACCGTAAGTATATTAGTAAAACGACCTTTGCTAATTAATCTTATTTTAGGATTTTCGGCAATATTCGAAGTAATTTTCACAGATCTAATAAATAATAACTGGGAGTTTTTATACATTGCAATTAACTTTATTTCTCGTTACTGGCAAGGCTTCGATTCTTTAGATGTATTTTTCCGCAGACAATTTCTTTTTGGATTAAGTGCTATTAATGGGATATGGCATGCTATAATCATAATCTTGGTTTTCTTCGCTATTGGAATGCGTAAAATACCACAAAAACAGTTATACTAAATTTTGACTTAATAAAAACATTCTATTTTCTTTTCTTTAAATGCCCCTTAGTGTCTATGAAGATAATAACATCACCTTACCAATTTTTTAATACAAATAAAATACCAACCCCAAAAACGTTGGAAGACAAGCCAAAAAATAGAATGCTTAATATTCCTACAGAGTTCTGGATACGTTCTGGATATGGTGAGAGTAATATCTCCCCTTTATCTTCTTTTGACAAAGCATTAATCAAGGCGGAAATTGGACATATAAATTTGGTACCATATTCATCAATAATTCCAAGATTTGCTAGATATATAGAAGATAATATCAATATTTTTCCTGGATCTGAAACGGGAGTAATTATCGCTTCACAAACTGGAATCAAAAATGATATTATTATTAGTGGACTAGCAGTAGGAGTATGTAGAGACTATTATGTTGTTTATGAGACCCATGAAAAAAACAAGAACATAAGTATGGTTCATGATAATTTAGTTAAAGCGGTTAAAGAAGCCATAAAAGAAAGAGGAGGCAATCCTAAAGAATTGTTAGTCATTTTAGAGCAAAAAGAAGTAAATAGTAATTACGGGACAATTGTTTCGGCAATTATTTTTAATCCTGTATCTTATTTGTAAGCCAATTTGCTTAGAAAAGAAATTTTTTTCTTATTATTTTGGTTTTTTCTCTAACAATATAGTTCTAATGATATAGTATTTTGTTGCAAAATGGAAAAACATTGAAAGAAGTAATCCAATTTTTTCTTGTGCCTAGCGATTTATCCATGTTTTTCGAACCGTCAAGTATTGCAATAGTAGGGGCTACTGATGACCCCTTAAAATTTGGTCATGAAGTAACTAAAAACATAGTTCAATCAACTAAAAATGCTGAAAAACCACCACAGATTATCCCTATTAATCCTAAAAAAGAAAAGATAATGGGGTTTCAAGCATTTCCATCTCTAAAAGATTATGGGAAACCAGTAGATTTAGTAATTGTACTAGTTCCTAAAAAAGCAGTACGCGCAGTAGTCGAAGACGCATTAGAAATAGGAACAAGAGGAATTATTATAGTTACTGCAGGTTTTGGGGAGTATAACGAAGAAGGAAAAAAAGAGGAGCAATACTTAGTTAATATTGCTAAAAAAAGGAATACAAGGATTATAGGGCCAAATTGCGTTGGTATTGTCAATACAAGAATACCCTTGAATGCTTCTTTTATAATTACGCCCCCCAAAGGAAATATTGCCATGATCAGTCAGAGTGGTTCTATGGGTGCAGCTTTAATTTATTCCGGTATCCCCCTAGGATTATTTGCTAATATTGG
>JAMOVR010000301.1 GCA_027061945.1 Candidatus Heimdallarchaeota archaeon | reverse complement strand
AAGTAATGTCACTTCTCACGACATTCGTCGGAGCACGGCGAGTGTCCCGAACTCGCTTCAGAATGTATCGAGAAGTAGCATTACGTCTATCAAAGACGCTTGTCTTAGTTCTCCTATGTTTGCAATTTATAAGAAAATAATATATTTACCAATGATAATAATCGATTATAAAGTAAAAAGAATGAGAGTAGTTCCTAGTTCAAATAACTTTAAAAGTATATTCTTATCGAGAGATTACCTCATTCTTTTTTATCTTTTAGAGTTTAAACAGAATGTAAGGAATAGTTTTAATTGAGCTATATCCAGAATATCCAACCAGGAGAAAAAACGAAGGGAGATAATTACTTTATAATCACAAAAACAAGTATTATGGTAAAAGACATCTTAAAACACGTATTAGGTATTGATGTTGCTCAAAAAGAACTAGTAGTAACATTAGGCCGTCTTGCTCAAAATTTAAGTATTGATCTTTATGCTTATAAGGTTTTCAAGAATAATAGAAAAGGCTTTGTATCATTGATTAAATGGTTAAAAAAACAAGTAGATGACGTATCGGAAGTAATATTTGTAATGGAAGCTACCGGAGTTTATCATCAAAAGTTTGCTTATTACCTAAACAGTCAATCTTATAAGGTTAGCATTGTTTTGCCTAATAAAATAAGCAATTATATGCGAACATTAGATACTAAAACGATTACTGATAAAACAGCATCACAAGCCATTTGTCAATTCGGTTTAGAGAGAAATTTAGATTATTGGGAACCACCCAAAGAAGTTTACAAAGAATTAAAACAGTTAGTCAGAGAGCGGGAACAAATAGTTCAAGAACGTTCAATAGTAAAGAATCAACTGCACGCTGAAAAAAGTGAAGCTTACCCCGGTAAAAGAAGTATAAAACGTTTTGAAGCTAGGATTAAGTTTTTGAATGAACAAGAAAAGCAAATTAAAGACGATATAAAAGAAATTCTAAACAAAGAAGAAAATATTGAATTAAAAGAAGAAATTAACAGATTATCAACTATTCCCGGTGTCGGTTGTTTGACAGCTGTTATTGTATTGGCAGAAACCAATGGTTTTGAATTAATAAGAAACAAAAGACAATTAACGAGTTATGCCGGTTTAGATGTAAAAGAAAAACAATCAGGAACGTCGGTGAGAAAAAAACCGAGAATATCAAAAAAAGGTAATAAATATTTACGTAAAGCAATGCATTTTCCGGCACTAACAGCCATAAAGTATAGTGAAAGATATAAAGAATATTATAAAAGGTTAGTGTCAAAAAGTGGCATTAAAATGAAAGGTGTAGTGGCAGTTCAAAGAAAATTGTTAGAGCTAATTTATGTAATGTATAAGAATAAAACAGTTTATCAAGAAAACTATGAACAAGAAAAAAGAGCAGCAGTTCATTTAGAAACTGCCACTCTTGGAAACTAGCTTAAAGCTGTTTTGTGATACAAAGATAATAAATTTGAGATTAATTTGGAAATTAACACAGAATCTCGATACGATACTCGCAA
>JAMOVR010000300.1 GCA_027061945.1 Candidatus Heimdallarchaeota archaeon | reverse complement strand
TGTCCAAATATGAGACTTTTGGCATGTCAGTTCTAGAATCTATGGCCTTAGGCGTTCCCGTTGTTTCTTACTTTGTTCCTGCTATTGCAGAGGTTTTAAATGGAACAGGTATTATAGTACCTTTTGGTGATTTAGATTCTCTTTTTGATGCTTGTTTGTATCTCTTTTCGGACAGATCTGCACATTTAAAATACTCGAAATTGGCAAGGCAGAGATATTTGGATTTTTTTTCTCCTGAAAAAATCTGCCCGTATTTAGAAAATTACTATTTAAGAGCTCTATCATGAATGTCTGTTTGGCCTCTTTGGCCCCTTTTATTGGCGGTGCAGAAGTGGCGCTAGAACGTTTGGCTTTGGGGTTAGAGCGTTTAGGATGTAAAGTTGTTTGTACTTTAGGTTCAAAAAATGAAGTAGGAGTAAGGTTTACTAGGAATGGTATTAATTGGGTTTATTTTTCTATGCCTTTTACTGGTAAGTGGAAGTTACCATATTACTTTTATGCTCTCCTTCGGTTTCGTTCTTTTTTAAAGAGAGAAAGCTTTGACCTTATTCATGCGAATGATCTTCCTAGTTTCCAATTTGTAAGTCATGCCGCTAGACCTTTTGGAATCCCTCGGATTTGTCATCATCGCTATATCTTTGATGGTGAAGCCATCAAATGGTTTTTAAAATTTGGGGTTGAGTATCATATTTTTGTTTCAAGGGCGCTACGCAAAGATTTAGAGAACGCTTATCCTCCGCTGGCCTCTCAACCTGGAGAAGTAGTTTACGATGGGCTTCCTTTACCGGTTCTTCCTGATGAAAATACCCGGTGGCAGATAAGAAAAGCTTTGAAGCTTCCAGAAAGTAAAGTCGTGGTACTTTTTGCTGGCCAGATTATTCCTCGTAAAGGGGTCCAAGATCTTATTCAAGCCTGGAGAATTCTGCCCGGGAGGATAAAAGATAAGGCTTATTTAGTAATTATTGGAGATGATTTGGCGGGTAAGGGAGTTTATCGGCAAAAAATACAAAATTTAGCCGCGCAATTGGGAATAAGGGCAGATTTTCGCGGTTTTCAGAAAAATGTGGACCAATGGCTGGATGCCGCTGATATAGTGACTGTACCTAGCCATATTGAACCGTTGGGAAATGCCACTTTAGAGGCTATGGCTCATGGAAAACCCGTTATTGGTACCGCAGTTGGGGGGATACCAGAGATGATCGTGGATGGAGAGACTGGCTTGTTGGTGCCCCCACAAGATCCAGAGGCTTTAGCTAAAGCTTTGGTTTCTTTAATAGAAGATGTTTCCCTTGCAAAACAAATGGGGGAGGCAGCGCGGAAGCGTTGTGAAGAGGTGTTTAGTTTGGAAAGACATGTGGAGAATGTGCTCAATGTGTATGAAATTGCTTCGTGGCTACGCTCTTCGCAATGACAATAGTGCAGGATGACAGAACAATGAAATAAATATGTTTAAGATTCTTTGGTATTTAGTTATATATGGGGCAGCGATAGCGTCCCTTTTTCAGCCCTGGATAGGGGTTATTGTCGGCTATCTAATAGTCATCCTTGGGCCGCAATTTATCTGGTTTTGGGCGGTGCCTTCAAAACCATTTTTTACTATAGCTATTTGTGTTATCGTCGGTTTTTTCTTTCAGGCTCTTACCGGAAAGATTAACTTTTCTCGGTTAAAAACTCCGATAAATCTGTGTTTATTGATATGGTTTGTTTTTATTATATTTTCTTATTATTTAGGCCCTTATGCGCCGCTAACGCGAGATTATGCTCTAGGTTCTGAAGCCCTTTTTGTAAACTACCGTAAGATTTTTTTGTTTTATTTTTTGTCTGTTCTCCTAATAGATAGCCGCAAAAAATTCACATTTCTTGTAGGGGTTTTTCTTGTTTCGGTTTTATATTTAATCTACTGGGCTAATATGCAATATCTCTCTGGTGTCTTTTTTAGGAGACTAAGTGGTCCGCGTAGTCCTCAAGGGTCTGCTTATGCTGATGAAAACGTCTTTGCCATGGTTTTTGTAGTAGGCGCTCCCTTTTTCTATTATTTAGCTTATCTTTGGCGCTCCAAAATTTTACGTTTGCTAACTTGGTGTACTATTCCTTTTAGTTGGCATGCTGTATTTTTAACAGCTTCGAGAGGGGGTCTTTTAGGTATTGCTACTACGATATTTGTCGGTTCTCTCCGTTCTCCTAAAAAATTTATCGGGTTGCTTCTTATTCCAGCCTTTTTTTTCGTTTATCAATGGCAAGGCGGAAGTATAATGAAAGAGAGAGCCAAAACTATATCAAAATATCAGCAAGAGGGTTCGGCTCAGACACGTCTTCAAGCGTGGAAAGCAGCCAGTCGCATGATTGCAAAGTATCCTTTTTTTGGCGTGGGCCCTGGCTCATTTGTACGAGCCTTTCCGGATTTTTCCGATAAAACTCCGCGTCAGGCACATAATACCTTTTTCCAAATTGCAGCGGAATCCGGCCTTATAGCTGGGGTTAATTATATCATTTTGCTTTATTTAATGTTTAAAATCTTAAATCAGGCTTCGACAATTTTTAAAAATAATGATCAATTTATGTATCTAGTTTCCGAATCTTTATTTGTTTCTTTGTGTGGCTTCGTTGTTTGCGCTATGTTTCTTTCCCTACATATATATGAAATTTTTTTCTATTTCTGTCTATTGGTGAACTTTATTTATCTTTATATAAAAGATTTTTATGCGCAAAATAATTAAATCTTTTTGGATAGCTTGATAATAATGTTGCGGCTGTTAAGTAGCTCCATGATGGATAGGTGGCTCTCGTAATGATGAGACTGTTCTGTTTGAGAAATTTCTTTATTTTTGGATCTTCTCTATGAGTAATTCGATATTGTGGTTGTAGAGTTTTGTAGCGATACTGAGAATCGCCATGAGCAAAAAGGCTAGTAAAGTGATCGCTATCTTCTCATGAAAGGAGTCGCTATTTGCCTGCTCTTGTTGTAGATAAATTCTTTTTGTGGCAAATAGAACTAGGTGAAGTTGTTAAACATGGATAAGATAGAAGATTTGCTGATTGCTACGGATTTTTTTCCTAAAATTGGCGGGGCTCATTATTGGCTTTATCAAATATATCGAAACTGGCCAAAAAAAGTGCTTGCTTGTGTTCAGGACTATAAGAATGATGCCGCCCTAACGGACCTACAAATACAGTTTGATAAAAGTGATCATGGGGCTCTTGAGTTAAGACGTTTGGATTTTTCCTTAGATTCTGTGAGTTTATTCCGTCTTGGCAACCTTTTAAAGATTTGGAATGTAAGTAGATTGCTTGCAAATATTACGAAATGCTCTGTATCACGTTTGCATATCTTGCGGATTATTCCCGACGGCTATTTTGCAATATTTGCAAAATTGTTATCTTCAAGAGATATAAAACTTATTTTTTATGCGCATGGTGAAGAATTCTTGGTTGCTAATACGAGTAGAGAGTTTCGTCTTTTTGCCAAAATGGCTTTAAAAAAAGCTGGTCTGATCATCGCTAATAGTCATTTTACTGAACAACAAGTGCGAAAATTCTTTCCTGAAGCAAGAGTGGAAGTAGTACATCTTGGAGTCAATTACTCGGATTTTCAAGTTCCAGCTTCCAAGGTTTTGGCATATCGGCAGAAATGGGGATTCCCTGAAAACACGGTGGTTTTTCTTACAGTATCCCGTATGGAACCTCGAAAAAACCATGCTCAAGTTTTTAACGTGCTTGCTCAGTTACTTCGAGAAGGGCTTTCGGTGGGTTATGTAATAATAGGGACAGGAGAAGAAGAGGAACGTCTTAAAAGATTGGCAAAAAGCTTAGATATAAGTGATAGAATTCACTTTTTGGGTCGTGTCTCTGAAGAGGAAAAGATTTTGGCTTTTAATGCTGCGGATGTTTTTGTTATGCCTTCAATTCAGCTCGGGCCTATGACTGAAGGGTTCGGAATTGTTTTTTTAGAAGCCGCAGCAGCGGGGCTCCCATCAGTTGCTGGAAATGTTGGGGGACAACCGGAAGCAGTTCTGCATGGTAATACTGGGCTAGTTGTAGATGGTACGAATGTAAAAGAATTGTATAGCGCTTTACGCTACTTAGTGCTTAATCCAAAAGTTAGAAAAGACATGGGAGAAAAAGGACGAAAATGGGCTAAACAACATGATTGGAAAAATATTTCTCAAAAAGTGTACAATATAATTTCTTCTTTTTGTCGTGAACCATAGTTTGTTTGTGAAAAAACTATATTTTAGTCGAGAAGGTACCCAGAATGTTGTTTTGCTTTCTGGTTTGTGCAAACGGCATATATTATAATTTTATGTGGCTTTAAATCTAACGAGGCTTTTGTTTCTTATTGCATGCTTGGTTGGCGGTCGAAAAAAATAAGAAAGTATACCCGATATGGTTTTTATTTGGTGGTGTTTGGTTTTTGTTTGGTTGTTTTGTCTTTATCTTTGTATTTTTCTTTGACTCCAATTAAAGTAATACATATACTTGCCCGTGAGGTAACCCTTGAAGGTATAGAGTTCATTATTGAACATTTTTATGACCCCTGGTCTCAAAAACGAAAGGTAGCTTATACTGGTCCAACAATTCAGTTGCGTCCTGGAGCTATCGATAATCCTAAAGCTTTGAGGAGCTTTCTTCAAGAGAAAGGTTTGATGGTAGAAAATGTTTATTTTTATAACTATTTTCCACAAAATAGTCTCTATCAATTTGTTTATGCTCCTTTTGACCAAATGCGTCGCAAATTAGCTTTGCAAGAATATGGGCTAGGCGAAATATGGCAAAAATATAAGAATAATGATTTCCAAATGTCTTTGGCTCTTATGTCTTATGTTAAAAGTCTTTGGAAACATAATGCAGACAAAGGTTTTGATCCTAGACATTTCGATGCTTTTAAAATGATCGAGTTGGGGCGGCAGGGTAAAGGGTTTTGGTGTCAAGTATATGCTATGACGTATGTGGAACTGGCCTCTTATTTAGGGCTTCCGGCACGAGTAGTGGCTCTTTCTCAAGATGGTTATTTTCTTGGACATGCTGTCGTCGAAGTATGGTCTAATATTTGGAACAAATGGTTCGTTGTAGACCCAGATTTTAATATTTATTATGTTCGCAATAGTGTGCCATTGAATGCTATTGAATTGCATTCAATATGGAAAAATCATAAAGAAAAAGAAGTATCAATGATAAAGTTGAGTCCTCGACCCAAAGGATACGATGTAGAGATGCGCTCTAAGCATAATCTGTTGGAATATTATCAATATGTCCGTATAGATTTGCGTAATGATTATCATTGGAATATATTCCCTAGGGGACATCCTGCTATAAGTGATGAGAATACATTGCTTTGGTATGATGAGTTTTTAAAGCCTATTTTATCCTTTGAAAAGAAAACGAGTAAATTGCAGGATTTTTATTGGCCATTAAACTATGTTTATATCCAATTGTTTCCTCTAGGAGAATCTGATCTTAGATTTAAAGTATTTTTTTCTACCCAAACTCCGTGGTTTTCCCATTTTGAAATTAAAGTGAATGGAGATAGTTTCACTTCAAGAGCTAATTTTTGGGAATGGTCTTTGGTTCGTGGCCAAAATTATTTAAGAATTTGTCCAGTAAATAAGGCGGGAGTTGTTGGTATTTGTAGTGAAATTTTTTTGATATTGGAGAATTAAATGAAGAATTTTTTTCTGCTTTTTTTGACAATATTTATTGTTTTCGCTTGTGGTTCGAATGCTTCTAATAAACCTGAAAAGAGAGATGGAATATTTTCTTATTTTAGAACTGATTTCGATCAAAATAAAAGTGGTTTTTATCCTTCAAAACGTGTCGAGTTATCCCTAGTAGACGATGCTATTTCAGGTAAGGCGTTGCAAGCTATATGTAAAGAAAAGTGGGCTGGGCCAGCTCTCAAACTGGATATTTCTGGTTCTAAAGGCCTTAAAATCGCTTTTATGGCTAAAGGCTTAAACTTCAAAAGAGCAACCCTTAACTTGTTCGATAAAAAAGCCAATGATAATACCACCCCTTATGGTTAT
>JAMOVR010000299.1 GCA_027061945.1 Candidatus Heimdallarchaeota archaeon | reverse complement strand
ATATAGATTGTATGTTTAAAAATAGAAACGGCATCCATGCTGCAAAATTGAGATTTATCAATTTATGACTATTTTTCTAATAAAAATATCATTAACAGTCGAGGATGCCATGAAGAAAAATACAAAATTAAATTTTACCGGTCAACAACTATACATAGGTCTTGATGTACACAAAAAATCATGGAACGTAACAATAATACTTAACGGATTTCAAGTAAAGAAGTTTTCAATGAACCCGTCTCCTAAAGAGCTATACAACTATTTAACAAAACATTATCCCGGTGCAGAATATTATTCTGTTTATGAAGCCGGATTCAGTGGGTTTTGGGCAGACCGTCAATTACGAGATTTGGGAATAAAGAATATAATTGTAAATCCGGCTGATGTACCTACAAAGAGTAAAGAACGAAGAAGAAAAACCGATAGAATAGATTCCGGTAAATTAGCAAGAGAATTAAGCGTCGGACATCTTGAAGGGATTTACATCCCCGATGAAAAGATTGAAGCTTTCCGCATTTTGGTTCGTTTAAGAAGACAATTGGTAACCGACCAAACAAGAATTAAAAATAGAATTAAATCACTCTTATTATTCTTAGGAGAGAAGGTCTCGGAAGATATAGAAGAAAAACATTGGTCAAAGAAATATATAACAGCTCTAAAAAACTTACCGATAAGAGAAGCAAATTCAAAAAAAGCATTATTGGAGTTATTAGAGACTCTGGAGTCGCTTCGCAATCAAATAGCTTCGGTGGTAAAACAATTAAGGAAATATGTAGCCGAAGACGAAGAGGCAAACAAGATAATAACCTTACTTAGAAGTGTTCCGGGAATAGGGTTTGTTTTATCAATCATACTTTATTCTGAAATAATAGATATTAAGCGTTTCAAAAGATTGGACGACCTCGCAACCTATGTGGGGCTTTCACCGGCTGTTGTTTCATCCGGAGAAAAGGAAGTTACCTTGGGATTGAGTAAACAAAAAAACAAATATATTAGAAACTATTTAATAGAAGCCTCATGGACTGCTATAAGAAAAGATCCGGCTTTACAGATGGCTTACGGAAAATTAATACAAAAGATGCCCAAGAATAAAGCTATACTTAGGATAAGTAAAAAACTATTGAATAGAATACGTTCGGTATGGAAGAATCAACAACCTTATCTTCTTTCTGTTGTTCAATAACAGATAAAATAAATGGTTTTAATAACTTAGTTCTTTCTATAAATATTGTTCTTTGTGTTGACCGTTTTCGTGTCATTGCAAATTGACTTGAGTCAATATTGCTTTTCGCAGTGTGCGGCGACATATAATTCTTTAATATCAATTTTGCAGCACCTCAAAATAATTGAGGAAGACTGTTTATAACAGTATGAGATAGTATTATTGAAAGAACAAAAAATGTTTTTATTACTTATGTAAAACTTTAACTCTAAATAGCGTTGGATGTCTTAAAACATCGGCAAGCATTTTTTATTAGTATTACTTGCATTTTAACATAACAATGACTGATTATTTT
>JAMOVR010000298.1 GCA_027061945.1 Candidatus Heimdallarchaeota archaeon | reverse complement strand
CAATCTATCTCCCTAAACAAAAAATCCAGATCCTCTATTGATAAGTGGTTTATTGATAAATGAGTACTCATTCGATAATAGATTAGATAACTGGTCATGAACTACATGCCAGTTATGATTTGAATCTTAAATATGCCAAAAAAGCGTTCACTGCGGATATGAGAATCCCAATGATCTTTATGCTTCTATCAATGAGTACATTATCAGTCCCAAGCATTCTTACTATCGTCGGTGAAAATACTATAAGCACAATTCCTAATATTGCAATACCAATCATTGCATAAAAATAATTATAGGTTATCCTGTTTCCTATCACATCCCTGAAACTAACTTGTGGGCGTAAATCATCGGCATCGGGGGCATTGACACCGATATTAGCCAAATTGATTTCTGGATTATTGGCAATTGCAGTTGAGCTAAACATAATTTTCTCAGCACCTCCCCCATAACTGCTGTGTCCTTTCCTCATTTCATCCAAGGTAAACCACCGAAATGTTTTCTCATTAAATTTAGGAACTCTTCCTTCTTTCTTTGCCTTACTTGCTTCATTTTTAATAATCTCTCTTAGTTTTAATTTTGTTTTAAATTCCTTTACTCGAAAAATACGGTATGTGTACTTTGTAAGTGCTCCACTGGTTTTTGAGACTTGGGGAGGCAGGGTAATCTCTGGGGGATTGTAAGTCGGATCGATAGAAAAATCAGTATTCGAAAGGCCTAATTGTATTCTCATAGCTTTTTCGATCAATACCGAAAGAGGCTCTTCTTCAATGCTTTTTTTCCTACTCAGTCCAATTAAATGATAGGCATCCCAATCCTTATGGTATTTATGAAGATATACGAGTTGCTTTCGCCCATTTCTAGTTAATTTACTCGTAATAATAATATTTACAATATATCTTTCGTGGATTGGTTCTGCACTGTCGCTTTTACGCGATCTAATTTCTTCTAAAGCTTTCGTAAAACTTATAAAATACTCTTTTTCCTTTTTACTAATCGGCCTGTCAGCAACCGTTAAGCCTTGATTTAAATATTTTGACAGGCTGACGAGTGCGAAATAGGCATTTCTGTGAGTAATAGCTATATAATTTTCTTCAAAATAGATTAATCCCAAACAATTTAACAAATTCAAAGCACCATCTAATACTCCTTTTCTGTCAGGGGATGCTGGAGAAATTTCATTTAACAGCGTCTCGTAATTCACTCTATTGAGACGATCGGGAGAGCTTGCATCCACTAATTTGTTAAGAATAGAATCAATAATAGATTTCGTATCTGTATTCATGATTTTTTAAATCTAAGACTCTTTCTTAAAAAGTAACGTTAAGAAGTTTGTTGTCTACAACATGTTTCCAGATTTCATTAGCTACAATCTCTTGGGAGGAGGACGAGTCGACAATAACTAATTGATTTCCGAAAAATTTTTTACTGATGGCTTTGTACTTTGAACGATGTTGCGTCAAAAGGTCTATATCTTCATATAAACCCATTTTTTTCTTGCGTTTAAGAATTCTTTCCCATGCTATA
>JAMOVR010000297.1 GCA_027061945.1 Candidatus Heimdallarchaeota archaeon | reverse complement strand
CCGAGGATCAGAATGCTAATTGAATTAAAAAGAAATGATAAAGGTATCTCTAAACGGGAATTAGCTGAAAGACTCGGGGTTAGTCATACTAGTATTCAAACTTGGAGAAAGAAATATTTTCAGGGTGGTTTAACCTTACTATTAAAGGATGGAAGAAAAGGCTTTAAGCCGTCGGTAATAAATGAAGAAGCCCACAAGAAATTAGAAGATGTATTGAAAGATCCGAATAATGGCATACAAGGATATAAAGAATTACAGGAGTGGATTAAAACCAATCTTCATCAAGATATTAAATATACAACCCTTGTAGAATATTGCAAAAGGCACTGGAATACAAAGATAAAAGTGGCAAGAAAATCTCATATAAAGAAAGACAAAAAGAAAGAAGAAGCTTTTAAAAAAACTTTAGTAGCATCTTCCAAGCGGCAATAGCCGGAAAAACCAAGGATTACCGTAAGATTAATTTATATTTTGAAGATGAGAGCAGGTTTGGTCTTTTCACAAGAAATGGTAGAGCATTAACAATAAAGGGAGTAAAGCCTGTGTGTCGTTTTCAACAGGTTTTCAAATCGTCTTGGGTGTTTGGTGCTGTTTCACCCGTAAACGGAGCATCATTCTTTTTGGAACTTCCAAAATGTAATACAGAAACTTTTGAGATATTTTTAAAAGAACTCTCTAACAGTAATCCGGAAGAACTAATGGTTCTTGTTGTTGATAATGCTGCTTTTCATAAAGCAAAGAAATTGGTAATACCGCAAAACATAGTTTTAATATTTCAACCGCCATACAATCCGGAAGTAAATCCGACCGAAAAAATATGGGCAAAGTTTAAAAGACACTTTACTAATAAAGTCTATCATACGCTTGATGAAATCTCAGATTTCATTCAACAACAAGTACGCAACTTATCCAAAAACGAGATAGTAAGTATAACAAGATTTGATTATATAAAACCTTGCTTTGTTTGGACTGTTTTATAAATGTAATTGGTATTATACAAAACCTGAATAATTAAGCAAGAAATCTTTTGCCGGCGGTGAGAGAGACGAGAATATACAGGACTGCCAAAAAAGGAATAGCAGTAAAACCAAGCAATAATAAAGCTACACCGGAAAAAATCAAAAAATTATATAATAACCGGTTTTCGCTGTATTTCCAATGAAGCGATTTTAACGAAAAAAGAGGAATATCAGCTACCAACAAAAAGGCAGCCACAAGACTATAAAAAACAAGAAAGACAGGGTCTAATATAATCCGCAGCAGAGGGTTGGCAAGAGAGCCGAAAAGCACGGTATTTTGAGCCGCTATCAACGGAAAGGAAGCTGTCACCATAGCATTCAAAGGAGTAGGAACGCCGTAAAACACATTTTTTTGGCGGTCGTCAATATTAAATTTTGCCAGCCGGAGAGCCGAGAACAACGGAATGATAAAGACAATATACATCCACCACCGGCTAATACCCTGAAACTTTAAAATATTATACAGCAACATTCCCGGTGCCAAACCGAAACTTACCATATCCGCC
>JAMOVR010000296.1 GCA_027061945.1 Candidatus Heimdallarchaeota archaeon | reverse complement strand
TAAAGAATAGGTTTCCAGACCTCTAGGGTTCTTCTCAAACCCCCTTTTTTTCTGAAGATCACAATTTGAGGGGCATGTTTCCAGACCTCTAGGGTTCTTCTCAAACTTCTTGTAAGTACTGTATTGCCTCGTAAAGAATAGGTTTCCAGACCTCTAGGGTTCTTCTCAAACTTACCGTGGGAATCCCTTTTTTCTCTGTATAATGCTGTTTCCAGACCTCTAGGGTTCTTCTCAAACTTTCAGACACTGAGGAACATGTTTTCTTTACATCAAGTTTCCAGACCTCTAGGGTTCTTCTCAAACATAAAAGCAGGGTTGCGAAATACTTGGGGCGCACTAGTTTCCAGACCTCTAGGGTTCTTCTCAAACCAGAAATATAGAATTGGCAACGGGTATTGCTTTCATAGTTTCCAGACCTCTAGGGTTCTTCTCAAACGATAAATTAGCCCCTGCTGGTTTTTGGGTGGAATTTAGTTTCCAGACCTCTAGGGTTCTTCTCAAACCGTTGTTATTTTGTTGTTTTTTGGGGGTTTTAGAACTTATTAGAAGGGGAGAGGGTCGCAGATCTCCGATAAGGGTATCACTTTATATACTTCATGGCCAGGTATAAAAAACTAATGCTATAAAAAATATTCAATTTCAAATCTGTTGGAGTAGGGGCCCCTTCCACAAGGTAGGTATGATAGAATATTAACAGTCTTTTTTTAGTCTTTTTGATGGGCTTGTATACAAATAAAAGGCTGAGACGACCTATAGAGAGCGTGGATGGCCCCCCATAAAATCCACTTTTAACCAGCTTATTTTATTTATTTACAGTAAGAAGAGATCTGGGACAAGACTTTTCTAATAAACATGAAATATCTTTAAAAAGAGAACCAGGGTGAGTTCAAAAATGCTCTAAGTTTCCCTCTATTTTTTTATCTTTCAAATTTTATAGTATCATAAAAATTTATTTTTTCTTTTCTAATATCAAAGAGCATTTTGGTCTCTTTGATTTTTTTTGTATTTATTTTTCCACGTATTATGTTAACATCTTGACCTAATTGTACAATCGTTTCTCCTGTTGGGCCATATACTGCAGAATTCCCACCGTATTCAGTTGATATATCAGTTCCTACACGGTTTACACCAATAACAAATACTTGATTTTCTATTGCTCTTGCTCTTAAAAGGGTTTTCCAGTGATCGATTCTTGAAAGAGGCCATTCTGCGGAGATAATAAATCCTACCGGATCTTCTTTTAACATTTGTCCGAATTGTTCTGGAAATCTCAAGTCAAAACAAATTGCTAAGCCCATTTTTCCAACCGGTGTCTCTGCAACAGATAGAGTAGTTCCATGGTCAAAAACATTTTTTTCGCCAAGAGGCCCGAAAAGGTGGATTTTTCGGTATTTAGCTACTAACTCCCCTTTAGAATTTAACAAGATCCCAGTGTTATATAATTTTTTTCCGTCTTTTTCAGGAATCGAACCATAAAACCATAAACCATATTCTTGAACCATCTTTGATATCTGTTCATAGACTTTGCCTCCAGGTATTTCTGAAGCTGTTTCTTTTATCACATTAAATTCATAGCCTGTAGTAAAAAGCTCAGGCAAGACAACTAAAGAATGGTTAGTATTATTTTCCAATGTATAAACCATTTCAAAAACTTCTTTTGCAGTTTCCAAGTTTTTGTTGACTAACCCAAGTTTAACATTTATTTGCCCGATAACTATTTCCATTTCACCCATTATGTAAAAAAAGGGAAATCATATTGTTAAAATTTTTTAAAAATAAAGGTTAAAAGACAGGTCTTTATGGTTCTTTAGGTTTTTTGTTTAAATTAAGTAATAAAAAGAAAAACGATTTAGGGATCAACTTATAAGAAGTACTTTGTTTATGCTTTCCATGTTTTTAACTTAGTTTGTATAATGTCTTTTGCTTCTACAAATGGAAAACAACGTGCAATTATGGATTCTGCACCTGCAAAGGAATCACTATCCCAAGCATTGTCAAAACTAACTTTAAATTTTTGGTTAAATTCTCTTACAAATTGTCCTAGTGCAGAACTTAACATTCTCGTTGCAGATTGCGAAATAACCATTCCCATTAAACTCTTTTCTTTTCTTACCAGCAATGCACGGTCTTCTAGTTCTACTAATCTTAATGTTCCTTTACTGTCTGCAGCTTCCTCCATGAATTGAGTTAATGCACTAATTGCACTTGCTAAAAGTTCATCAGACGCTTCATCTGCATTTTTGAAAAAGGGAAGTTCTATTTGCGCCCCGTAAATAAAAACACCTTCACGGGTTGATAACACGATCCTGTAAACATATGTTGGAACGTTAAAAACGTAATAAGGATATTTCACAAAGACATATGCTAATACTAAGAAAGTAATACTATAGTAAATGGCTTTATAGGATAACAAACCAGTTCCAGTAAAACTAATCAAGCTTTCTACTAATTCCTCAAAAGCAACTACTGTATATATTAACACTCCAATAAACATTAACAACGAAACCCTTTTGTTAGCTTCACTATAGGACGTCCTATAAGACTGCCAAAAGATCAACGTTACAAAAGCCATAATCGTAAATTGGTAAACATTAAACCATGTGTTAAACTCATGTAGATATTGAGGAGAATCAAGAACTAAGTTTTCTGGAGTAAAATTCCAGTTAAATCCATGAAAAGAATCGTACATTAATAGTCCAAAATACGCCCCCCACATACTGGAAACAGTTATTAGTCTTTGAGGGTTTGGACGAAGACGACTCATATATTCACCCATTAAATAAAGAGCAAAAAGTGCCAGGCTATAGGGAATCGAATGAAGTTCATTAAAGCGGAATAATGATGGTTCTGGTAGTTTCAAAAAGTAAACTTTGTACATGAAAATTAAAATCTCAGTTAATCCTTGCAACTCAGCAAGAGCAAAAATTGTTATCAACCAATACAAAGCGTTTATTTTATACTGCCTTTTTCTATAAATTAAGAGGACAAGTATGAGGGTTATTACTACCATCTGCACTAGTTTCAAGTATAGTTGGACTATTGTTTCTGCCAAATTTATCCCCTTTGGAAAGTTATTCTGTGAATAGATACATCTTTCATCTTTATGTTTGTTTTCTAAAAAAAGATTCTTCAAAATGCGTTTAATTATTTTATAAAATTTGAAAGATAAAAAAATAGAGGGAAACTTAGAGCATTTTTGAACTCACCCTGGTTCTCTTTTTAAAGATATTTCATGTTTATTAGAAAAGTCTTGTCCCAGATCTCTTCTTACTGTAAATAAATAAAATAAGCTGGTTAAAAGTTACGAAAATGTATTTTTATTGATTATAAGGAGATAAAATTCCTCCATTTACCGTATAATAAGTAGTATTTCCTGTTAACTCTGGTTTTCCTCTTACATGGACAACTTCTGCCATTATTACTTGTTCTCCTGTTTCTCTCTTTGTTTGGGAGACTCTTAATACTCCATCAACTAAGTGCTCGATTGATCTTATTAACATTGGATCATGGGCATCTGCATGGATCAGTAATAAAGACACCCATTTTTCATAGTGATCTGCAGCTAAGCGTTGTCTTACAAATGAAAACACGTGCCTAATTGATTCTGCGGCGTGAATTATAGAGGACATAGTGAGCACTGCACCTCTTACACCAATGTTTTGTCCTCTTGTATGGAGCATTGCTCTTCTAATTGCTTCATTCGCATCTCTAGAAGAAGAAATGTCTCTTAGTGGCTCAGAATATTCAGCTATTTTTGCCTCATATCCGTAAGGATTAGAGAAAGCATCTACAAATTTTAGCCTACCGGTACGCACATGCATATCAGGATTTACGCCTAATCTTTTGAAATTTTCTTCATAATACTCGTATGGTAGATCAGTATTCATTACATAAACATAATCTGTTGTTTTTAGCCCTTGAACCAAAAATTGACTTACAAAAGGCTGAGCATCGGCCGCTAAAGTGTCCTCAATAACAAAAACGCTTCCTCTCTCAATTCCTCCCCCTAATGACTGGTCTAACTGGGGGATCCCAAATGTCACCAATGAAGAAAAACTTCTTGTTGGTTGTGAAGGAGTACTGAACATACGAGAAATAATTTATTTTTTGTTTTAAAAAGCATTCTCCCATAAAAAATTAAATCTTTAAATAATATAGAAATAGAGACTCTTAGTAATAAAAATTGCCTGGGTTATTGTTCATAAAAATAAAAATGATTTACTATTCTTTGGTTTTTTCAGCGGGATAAACATAGAGTTCTTTAAGTTTTTCAATATAAAGCCTAGAAATGTGTATCATTGGAAAGAACATTGCAATTAAACCTGAAATCATTGATAATAATATAAAAATCTTAGAATTAAAACCCAAAAAGAAGATAGTTAATAATACGAAGGGAAAAGCTAGTTTGATATGTGTTTTGAATTCGAAAAAGAAATCAGGTACCATAGTAGTTGTCCCAATAAATAGTTCTCTGACCAAGACATATGTAACAAAATAAGTAATTACTGAGAATCCCAGTCCGATTACTATTAAAGTCAAGAAATAAGTAATTGTTCCAACTACTGTTGATCCTAAATATAACATAGTCGCAAAGAAGTACATTAATGAAGTAATCACAATTACTAAGGGAAAACTAATTCCAACTGAAAGAAACGCAAATTTTAATGAAGAAAGATACGTTACTTTTTCTGGTTTCATAATTACATCTACCTTTGTATTCGTCTCTACAGAAGAAACAGTTAAATCTGCCCCGCAGTGAGGACATTTAATCTCATCAAATCTTATTTTTTTTCCACAGAACGGACAAAAATTCATTTTTTCTTCAATAATTCTTTGTTTTTTTTGTTTTGATACTTTTTCAATAATTACATCTTTAGATGTACCACATTCTTCACAAAATTTAAGACTTGACTCATTTAAGTGCCCACATTCTGGACATTTCCAGTAATCAGTCATGATTAAGGCATATGATTAATATTACTAAAACTCTCCGAATTATGAAATCCTTAAGAAACAGTAAAAAACAATTTTTTTTTAACAAGAATCATTAAAAATGTGCAAAAAGTTGCAAAAAATAACTTACTTAACTTTCTTTACTCTTTTTTCTCTTCTTCCTTTTTGATTTCTTTTTCGAATTCTTCGAAATCAAATTCTTCCGGTGGAGGCGTTGTCATCATGGTGTAGCCAATCCAGATGACAATAAGAAACAGGCCGAGTATTGCTAAGAACACGGGAATGGCTAAGGCCCAATACTGAGCAGCGAATCCCGCGATCAATTGAGTATCCATAATGGGTTGGTAAATGAGATAATAAGCTTCTACAAAAATTACCGCTATCCCAATTATCGTCATAATAAATCCGATAAACTTGTCACTTGCCATATTATTCCCTCAAGGAATTCTATGTTGGCTTATGTATGCAAGATTTTAAGTTTTGCTCATACGACCAAGTAAATTAGAAAAAAAAGTTATCACGACTTGTAACGCTGTTTTTCTAGGAGTTTGTAAAACAAAGTATTTAAAGAGAATATGCTTTAATGAACTCTTTTTGGGCTTCTACCGAACGAAGAATCTCATCCATTGTATGATATTGTATCAAATTTGTAGATGCAGGAAGTCCTAGTAATGAACCTGCTACAACAATAAAAGACTGATTACGTTTAATGTATCCCTCCTCATATGCTTTTATTGCTGCTTGTAAAATCATATCATCAGTATCTGGTATAAACTCAAAAAGAACTGGTTGTACTCCCCATTGAAGAGCTAATCTTCTAAGCGTTTTTTTATTTGTAGCAAAACCGAGAATAATTTGATGGGGTCTAAAAGTGGAGACCATTGCAGTTGTTGTTCCGGTTTGTGTCATAGCTAAAATCGCTTCTGTTTCTATGTCTTTGGCGAGTTTTACTGCTGCACGCCCAATATTCATAGGTATCCTAGCGCCAGAAGAAACTTCTCTTCTTTCATATGAAGGATAATAATTATTTTCAGCTTCCACACAAATTTTAGACATCGTTTGTACTGCTTTTATAGGATATTTTCCAGTTGCAGTTTCTGCAGAAAGCATTACTGCATCAGCACCATCTAAAATTGCATTAGCAACATCAGTTGCTTCTGCTCTAGTGGGACGAGGACTCACAATCATTGATTCTAACATTTGAGTAGCTACGATCACTGGTATCCCCATGTAATTGGCTTTCCGTACTAAGTCCTTTTGAACGAGAGGTACTTTTTCTAAAGGTATTTCTACACCTAAATCTCCACGAGCAACCATTATACCTTGAGAAGCCTTTGCAATGGAATCATAATTTTTTAATCCGTCTAAATGCTCAATTTTGCTTATCAGAGGAATATTATCACTTGTAACTTGCGAGATAAGTTTTCTTACATTTTCTAGATCTTTTACTCTTCTAACAAAAGAAACGGAGTAAAAATCTGGTTCCCACTTAGCAGTTTCTAGAATGTCTTTTTCATCTTTTTTGGTTGGAGTATATGCTGAAATATTACTTCCAGGCACATTAATTCCTTTGTTTGATGTCAGAACTCCTCCAACTAATACTTCAGTAACCAAGTAATCAGGATGCTTTTCTATTACTTTTAAAGAAATTAGGCCATCATTTAGATAAATAATTGAACCTATTTCTAAGTCATCAATCAACGCAGGGTAGGTAACAGAAGCTTTTGTTTCATCTCCAACTATGTCCTTCTTAGTTAAAATGAATTTTTGTCCTTTCTTTAACTCTATCGGTTCTTTGAGTTTACCCACCCGTATTTTAGGACCACTTATGTCTAACAGAATAGCAATTTCATCATTTAATGCACGAATTTTATCAAATAATTTTTTATGATGATCAAGAGTGCCATGAGAAAGATTTAAACGGGCAACATTCATACCAGCATCAAATAATTTCAAAAGAGTATCTTCAGACTCTGAACTAGGACCAATTGTAGCAACTATTTTTGTTTTTTTTATCACAAAAATTAGTTATTTTTTGTAGCAAAAAATGTTTAGGATTGTTTCTTTTTTAACTTTCTCGGCGGGAAATCCTCTCCCTTCCGCAAGGGAGGGGATGAAAGCCGAAAATATCATATGTTTTTTTGTATATTTTTTCTTGCAGGGCTGGGACGGCCCGTAGCGCCTGTGGAGAGAGTCTTCTCTGTGAAGTAGAAAGCCCCTCGCAAAAGCAAGGGGTAGTTCACGTTAAGTACCATCTTTAAAAATAGTAAAAAATTGTTATGTTCTTTATATGTAAAAAACCTATTTTTAGTTTTGAAAAGGCCAGAAATGGTTTGAAAAGCTTTTCTATTTCGGCGTTTTTAAGGCAGTCTTTTTAGTAGAGATTATTGGTGAGTAACATGAACCGCAGAACAGCACTCATAACTGCGTTTTTTGCAGTATTAATTGTCTCTGGGATGGTAATGTATGCATTCGCAGATGACATGACAATTGGAACACAAACTGATGTATGCGATGGAACTGGACCACATGGCCAAGGAAATGGCCATCAATACATGAGAGGAGATGCTCCACAAGATGGTACTGGTAATCAATACCACGGGCAAAATGGGCAAGGACAAAATAATGGAACATGCCCCTACCAGACCCCTTAAATAAAAAATTATTTTTATATTATCTTCTAATTTTACTTTTGCTTTCTTTTCTTTTTCCCTATTTATTGATTGAATTATTGTTTTTTATAAAGTAAGTTTTTGTTAAAAGAAACTATAATTATTAGGTATTGATTATTAGTTTTGAATCTTTTCTTTTTAGAAATGAATTATTTTAGATGGAACTAATTTTTGAATGAAGAGAGAAAACTACGGTTATATATTGGTTCTATCATTTAATTCATAGGACGAGTGCGATGTAAAATGACAAAGAAAAAAGGATTATTAGGAATATTTCAAAAAAAGAAAGCAAACATTCATGTTTTTCATGATTTAAAAGCGTTTATTGAAGGAAAGGAACCAAATTTTTTGGTTCATGAAACAAAAGATAAAGATGCTCCCGGAATATTTATTTTTGGTATAGGTTCGATGGGCGGCGCTATTGCCCGACAAGTATTTGAGAAGCTGTCAGAGAAGAAAATAAAGATATTTCATTTTGGAATTGGATATTTAGGTACAAATAATCCCAAAGAAACTGAACTGTTCATTAGCTTAGGTGAAAAGCAAGGAGATGAACTTCGAAACTACTTGAATGCTTATGATTTAATAGAGAAAAACAGTGCCGGTGTTAATGAGAAAGTCCATGAGTTAATTTCTAAAAAAGGCTTTGGAAAAACAGCACTTGTACTTTTTGGTTCTGACTCAATAGGCGTTGGAGGCGGACTTTATATCTGTCAAACACTTTTAGAAATGGATATCATGCCAATACCAGTAATTATGCTTCCAGAAAAAGGCGCACCACTTACAAACAAGTTTAATGCAGCAGTTGCTATGTATAAATTAGGGCTTGCACCTATTGATTCCTCTTTAAATATTCCATTTATAATAATTGATACAAATCGCTTTTATGAAGGACAAAAAGTTCCCGCCGATCAAATATTAAGGATATACCCAGATAAGATAGCGTCAGTTATTGATGATATAATTAGTTCATTGTATAGTCCTACAGAAGGATTTGATGTGGGGTATCCAGAGTTTTCTTCATTATTTTACTATCTACGTGGACCATCAGTCTTATTTTCATTAAACGGCATGTTTAAAGAACTAAAAAACAATCTTTCAGAGTTCGTCAGTGAATACTTAGTAGAAAGCGTTTCCGCTCCTTTAGATCCATTTAAATCAACAAGAGGATACGTTGTTTTTCAAGTTCCTAAGAACTCAGTCCTTGCAGAAGATTACCTAAACGCACAACAATTATTTTCTAATGCGGATATATACTGGCACTTCACAACTAGAGAAGATGACCAATTTGTTTTTCGTGGATTATTAACAGGACTTGGTGCCCAGAAATACATCAAAGAGTGGATGGAGAATACTGAAAAACTAACTGTTAGGATGAAAGAAAGAGAGGCAGATACATTTATACAAGGAAAACCTGTCCATAATATTGACAAGCTAGAAGGTATTTCCCCGGCGGATGCAGATTTTAGTGTTGAAGAAATGAAGGAGTAAACTTAGATAGGGTGAGAATTATGAAAAACGTGCCTTTAACAATTCCTCGTCGGCCGGAAGAAATTCACTTCGTTTTCGACCAGTTCTTGGAGGA
Organism: Candidatus Heimdallarchaeota archaeon; assembly: GCA_027061945.1. Classification (GTDB taxonomy): domain Archaea; phylum Asgardarchaeota; class Heimdallarchaeia; order Heimdallarchaeales; family JAJRWK01; genus JAJRWK01. The sequence continues at coordinate 17,188 of JAMOVR010000296.1, read as the reverse complement.
ATACGAGAAAAATTTACCTAAAGATATTGAACCCGAACAAGTTCATTTACTCGAGCAGTTAAAAGATCCCTTGCATAATGTATTTAGAATCCCTAATGCACTAAGAAAATTACCATTAAGTGTTATTCTCTCGGTGCCTTGGAAACCATATCTGATTATATCAGGAATATTATTTTTAGGATATATTCCCGCATTCATATTGTTACCAATCGGTTTTTCACTAATGAAAATGCCTACAGGCCCATTAGTAATTACTGCAGTAATTGGAGTAATTGGATATTGGGCGGCGATTGGTGCAATTAAATTAACATATGGACTATTTTCAAACTTATTACAAACAACAAGGTTTCCATGGATAGCAGAAGCAGTTAAAGCACCTTTCTCAGAAGCTTATAGGAAATCTTATACAAAGAAAGTATTTGGATATGCTTTAGCTTCCATGATGATTCCATTTATACTCTTCATTTACAAAGCAGTTCATCAAATTGTTTCCCAGGGAGTAAGTCCAATGAATGCAACAATTGGTTTAGTGCTTAGCAGTATTGCGTTACTTTTCGTTTTACCAGTACAGTCCATTTTAATACTTTCACTAATCACTATCCAAAACAATACAAAGATTTATGATAAACTAATTGAACCCATTAAAAACCGTGTTGTGGGTTATAACGAGGGATTTGAAAGTATTTTGACTAAGAATAATTATGAAGTAGTAATGATCTTAGGAAATACTCCAGGGCATTCTTTAAGAGAATTAGGAGACATCCCATTGTTAGGACTTGGATCTTTAGTATTGGTACTCAATTCATTCATATATAATATGTTAATTCCAGTGCTTGGTGAAGTAAACAGCTTCCTTAATGCCGCCAAAAATAATAATACGCCAGTTCTCGGTGCATTAGTTACGTATTTCTCTCCCGTCGGGTTCCTATTCTTAATTTTATTATTGATCACTGTTTTCTTCTCTTTATCACGGATAATTATTCCTCTATTTAAATTATGGTGGGTAATCCGCAAATTCCGAATAAAAGCACTAAAAGAGCTCGATCCGTATATTTTTGATGAAATACAAGACACTGCATTAGGAAGAAAAGAACGAATGGAACATGAAACATTAGTCCTATTTTCTTTGAGGCAGTACATCTATCAAATGAAAACATCACCCGTAGATCCTGTTAAACTAACGCAGATGATCTTAGTATACATTGGATATCTATTCAAATTCTTACCAAAGATTGCAGGAGGCTAAGGTAAAGTTATTCGGGAGTTGATAAAAAATGTTCAAAAGACTATTTGGTAAAATAGAAATGGAATTTTCATTAATCGCCATTGGAGACTTCGCTGGAAAGATGGGAGTTGATATCATTAATTCCATGAAAGAATATGATGCAAAAGTTCATTCTTTATGGCTAAGACGCACAAAACAAAAAAACCTTTTATCCAAAAAATTTGACAACGAAGTATCTTTTGAAGAAGATCTTGAGAGAAGACCAAAAAGAGTAGATGACTATAAAAATAACATAGACACAGAACTAGAAGAGAAAATAAGAAAAAATACGCAGAAAATTATTAAAAAAGAAAATAAATTCACTATGATCTTAGTTAGTAGTGGCACTTTTAGCTCTGGTGTAGGACTTTGGTACGCTAATTACTTAAAAGAAAAGTTTGGCATAGTTCCTGTGGTGCTCTATATTTATCCTGACCTTTCAGAACCCGCAACGGCCTTACTTAATAGCTCTGAATTTTTATTCTACGCACTATACTCTGAAAAAGCGTTGAACTTACCAGTCATACTGTATGACAGTAGCCCAGGAGAAGAAGAAAAAAGTTTGAGTTTTGAAGAATTCGTAGCCAAAAAAAACAACTTACTAGCAATTACTCTCAGAGATTTGATTATTAGTTCATATCTTCCATCTATTTCTGAAGACTATAAAGCAACTCTTAACAACTTAGTTGAAGTCCTAACTATCAAAGGATTATCTATAATAGTCTCTAGAACCATTGGAAAGTTAAATGAAAAACAAAAAGCTGTTAGAGTAAATGATCTTATTATTGATTCTGTGCACTATGTTACTAAAATTAAAAAAGAAGAGATCTATAAAGCAAAAGGTGCTTATATTGCGTGGTTTAATGTTGAGTTAGACTTTCAAACCAATTTTGAAGCAAAGAAACTTTCTTCGTCCTTTGAATATACAAGACCATATCTAAAATTTATTTCTGAGGAAGAAGTCGGAGAAAGAGCATTAAGAGCAATAATAAGTGGTCTAGAAGTAGCCCCAAGAATAGTCAAAACCATGCAACAAGCAAAATATGCTAAAAAAGAATTATTAGTCCGGGAAGGACTAAGTTTTGACGAGTTACAAGAATTTTCGTTACAAAACATAGAAAAGATCAATACTAAAATAGAGAATCTTGTTTTTGAAGCAGTAAAAGCTAGAAAACAATTTAAACCATAGTGCTAAAAGGCATTAAAATTGTTTTTATTTATCTAATTATAATCTTTTAACTCTTTTTTATGCATAGTCTGGTCTTGCTTCACCTTCTTTTTCTTCAGGGAGTAATAACTGCGGTTGAACTGCAATTGCCTCAATTTCTATGCTTGCTCCTTTAGGTAAAGCAGCAACTTGTACTGTTGTCCTTGCAGGTGGTTCTTCGGGGAAAAATTCGGCATATACCTTGTTGAATTTTTGGAAGTCTCCAAGATCTTTCAAGAAAACAGTTGTTTTGATTACTCCCTTTAACGAACAAGAACATTGAGAAAGAATGTTTTTAATGTTCTCTAATGCTTGTCTAGTCTCCGCTTCTATTCCCCCAGAAACTAATTCTCCTGTCTTGGGGTCTATCCCTAATTGCCCTGCAGTAAATACCATTCCTCCTACCCTCACTGCTTGGGAATAAGGTCCAATTGCTTTAGGTGCATTTTCTGAATATATTATTTCCCGGTCATGAATTTCTGTGGGTGTCATATTAAGTAATATATCTAAGAACTAATATTTACAGTTATTCTCTCTAAAAAATAGAAAAAGTTAAATTCAACGTAAAAACAACTCTTAGAAAATTAGTATTAAAGAACATAAAAATATGTATTAGTTTTCAATTTGTTTTCAAGAAAAAATATATTTATTCGCAGTCTAATTAGACCATATTTTTAATCTACCTCTGCAGAATATTTTTTGTGGTGGAAAAACTAATCGATGCACTGCTCGTCGTTACAAAGACTGGCGTACCATTATTCATGAGAGATTACGTTTATGATAATGACAATGACAACATCCTTTTTGCTGGTGCACTCACAGCAATTCAAAACCTAATTGTGGAGACCACGGAAGAAGAAGTTAAAAGTGTTGAATTACAGAATTCTGAATATCTTATTGAGCAAGGCGAATATGTATATGTTGCGTTAAGATCTCGAAAAACTAAGTTATTTCCTTTTCTTAGAATCATCGCTAAAGAAATTGGTAAAAAATTCGAAGAGATTTTCATTGAGGACTTGAAAAGAGGAATTATTGAAACTAATAAGTATGAAAAATTTTCTGTAGATTTAGATAAGATATTCAAAGAATACGGTTATTCAATTATTGAGAGGTTAGCATCATCACCTTCGACATTAGGTATTACCATTTTTAATAAGAGTTATGACATAATTCTTGAAGAATGTATGGACACACCGATAATTAGTCAACATCAAAAGGAAAATGTTGCTGCTTTGCTAGGACCATTAATGGTAGAAACCGCAAAAGCAGTATGGGCACCAATATCAAGACAAATTGATTTAGTTGAGAGATTCTTTGTTTATTGTTCTGCAGGATATGTGTTCCAGTTTGAATGGACACGTAAAATAATCATTGCATCTATCAGTAAACCAAAGAAGCCAATTCCACATGAAACATGGGCACAAGCTAAGGGGCAAGACAATGACGCTAAAGATAAAATTATGTTAGTTTTAGGGACTATTGTTGATGTTTTCGAAAGAGCAATTAATGTGGTCCAATGGGGTAGTATTGATTACACTGTAGTAGAGTTCATGCGTAGTCCCGCTGCAGTATTTTATCCGAGGCAAAGAAAAGTATTATGGGCCGAAAACGTAAATATTATCGGTTTTACCAGTTAAAATGCTTTTTTCATTTTATCCTACTCAAAAATAGTTAAAAATTTTTTAAAAAAACGTGAACTTTATTAATGCAGATTTTGTGCATCCATACAAAGCGAGAAACGTGGAATGACAAGTGTCTGAATCTATTAAAGAAAACTTAACAAAGATAGGAATTACACCCTTAATTCTTCCTCATGAAAAATTTCACTTAAAAACTCGCACAGTTGAAGACCGTAAAAAAATCCCTAATCCGTATTATCCTAAAATTAAAAAGCTAAAGCTAATTACTATGATAACTAAAGAATCTTTAAAAGCAGGGCTCAAATTTTTCACCAAAGAAGAACGAAAAGTAATTTTCAGTAGACCTTGTATTTATGGTGTCTTCGGAGGGCCTTTAGGAGGATTAGCTCCCCGAAGGGAATATTGTACTGGTTGCATGCGTTGTGTTCTTGAATACCCTAATATTTGCACTGTTGACCGGAATCCTGAGTTCTTGAAGTTTGGAGATAGCTATTGGATTCCCAAAGCACCAAGTACTGCTTATTCCAGTCCAATGTACGTTGTTAATTACGAGGCAAAAACTGGTAAAATCCCGATTAAGGGCATGGGTTATAAAGGTGCGTTTGCTGGTGATGGCTGGGACTCAATGTGGACAGATATGTCTGAAATAGTTAGGCCAACGAGAGATGGTGTACATGGTAGGGAATACATTTCAACTACCATTGATCTAGGCCGAAAAGCAGAATTTTCGGCTAAAATAGAACAAGACATTGCAAAAAATAGTTTTAGAATAGTAAAAATCCCAGTACCTATAATCTTTGACACAATGTCCCCACTAATTAAAGAAGTTACAGTGTTACAGAGTATACTCTTAGCAAGTATGCAGATACCAACTCTTTTTATTGAAACAATTGATGCTTTTTCAAAGTTGAAAACATCATGTGACCGCCGTTTATGGGTCCCCTTGCTAAAATCCAAAAATGACTTTGAAAAATTAATAAATTTAAGATACACCCCACTAATGATCGAAATTAACCCTGAAATTGAGACATTATTGCCAGAAATCAGAGAGCAGTTCAATAAAAGTATTGTATTTTATAGAATTACTAAAAGTAACAATTTTGATGATATTGTAGAAAATTTTAGAGAAAAAATAATTGATGGCGTACATATAGTGTCAAATTATCATGGGATATTCTCAAAGAGTGGAAAGAAGCAATTTATCAAAAACGTGATTTATGATTTACATTCTTTGCTTGTTAATAATTCGATTAGGGAAGAAATTACTATTATTGCTGGTGGGGGGATAACTATGGCTGAACATGTCCCAAAAGCGATTATTATGGGTGCAGATGCAATATCTATAGACACTTCTGTAGCGGTTGCACTTCAGCTTGAATTTGTAGGAGAAGTAATAAACAGAGATCATGACCAGCTTAAAGAAGAGAAAATAGACATTTCATGGGGAAAAAAACGATTATTAAATTTAATTTCTTCTTGGCACAGTCAACTAATAGAAATTCTTAGTGCAATGGGAATGAAAGACGTAAGAAGATTAAGGGGGGATATTGGCAGAGCCATGTTTCATTATGAATTAGAACAGGAGGCGTTTGGAGACCTTGAATGGCGTTAATGATAAAATTTTAGCGAAAAAAGTTGCTAAACATAGTAATAACATAAGAAATGGATTAGATGTCTTACCGAGTCTTAAATATGGCGTTCCATCAGGCATGGGAAATGTCCGATGGACTTCAGACCTGATTCTTTCAACTTATTATCAAGCAAAAAACGGGAACCCTCCCAATAATGGTTTAAATTACTTAACTGGCGCTTCTAAAGGTGGTTTTGATTGTATACATTTTAAAAGAGAAAAAGAAATCCTTGAGACCGAGATTAGTAGGACAGATGAAAAGAATATTGATCTAAGTATCTCGTTAAATAAGAAAAAAGTCGGGAGAAAACTTGATATTAAAATTCCAGCATATGGCGGGGGAATGTCCTTTGGTTCTGTTAGCTTGAATTTCATGATTTCAAGAGCTATGGCCGCTAAAGAATTGGGGACATTAACATGTACCGGTGAAGGGGGATACCCTGAACCTCTAATGAAGTTTAAAGATCATATAATAGTCCAGTTGGCGACTGGCATGTTTGGTGTTAGAGAAGAAACGTTACAAATAGCACCAGTTATAGAATTCAAATATGCTCAAGGTGCTAAGCCAGGACTTGGTGGGCACTTACTTGCTGACAAAGTTACTGCAGCAGTAGCCAAAATGCGTGAGTCAACAGAATTTACAAGTTTATATTCTCCATTTCCATTCCATAGTGTATATTCTGTAGAAGATCACAAAAAACATGTAGATTGGGTTAAAACTATCAATCCCTACGCATTGGTATCTGTGAAAGTATCTACGCCTCGAGATGTAGATATGGTCGCAATTGGTAGTTATTATGCAGGGGCAGAAATAATACATATTGATGGAGCATATGGAGGTACTGGTGCTGCTCCGGAAATTGCTAAGAAGAATATTGCTATGCCCATAGAATATGCGATTCCTATTGTCCATAAATACTTAATTAAAGAAGGAGTTCGGGATGACGTTACATTAATAGCAAGTGGAGGAATAAGAACTGCTTTTGACGCGGCGAAAGCAATTGCTCTTGGAGCAGATGGGGTCGTGATAGGCACTAGTGAAGCAGTTGCAGTAGGTTGTACTCATTGTGGTAATTGTGAGAGAGGTAGAGGCTGTCAAATAGGAATAACAACCACAGATCCGGAGCTATCCTTATTTATAGACCCAATTTGGGGTTCAAAAAGGATAATCAACATGTATAAATCTTGGATAATACAATGGCGAAAAATTTTGGCGGCTTTAGGTCTAAGTTCAATAAGAGAATTAGTCGGAAAAAATGAAGTTCTTTATTATAAGAAGCAGGTGTTCTAAAAATGCAAGAAGAAAAAATAAGAAAACTCATTTTTTCTAGAAAACACCTTATTAAAACAAGTAATAATTTGTCATCTCATAGATTGGAAGCCGCAGAAGGCGGCTGTGGTGTTATTGGTGTGGCTAGCACACAAAAACTAAAAGGAAAATATTTTTTTGATGCTTTAATCCAGATGAAAAATCGTGGTAACGGTAAAGGCGGAGGCGTTGCTGTTTTAGGGTTAAATCCAAGACAGTTAGGTGTTTCACAAGAGGAATTAAAAGAAAAATATATTCTACAAATTGCTTTTCTAGATGACACAATAGTAGAAACATTAGAGAACGAAAATATTAAGCCCTTTTTAGAAATATCTAAAGAATATTGGGTTGATACACTAGATAACTATGAATCTTTAGGTCTAGAAACGAGCCCTCCTAAAATAAAACGATACTTTTGTTCTGTTAAGAATAATTGGAGAAAAAAATTCATTGAAAATAATAAATTACATGATATTGATATCAAAGAAATAGATGATGAAATAATATTTCAAGTCACATATAAATTAAATAATCAGTTTTATGCGTCTTTAGGTGAAAAAAAAGCTTTTGTGTTATCTGCTGGAAAAAATATTGTTGTTTTCAAACTTGTAGGATATGCTCATGACGTAATAAGATATTATAAATTAGAAGATTTTGAGGGAAATATCTGGATCGGTCATCATCGTTATCCAACAAAAGGAAGAGTTTGGCATCCTGGTGGAGCACATCCATTTGTATCTGTTAACTCTGCTTTAGTGCATAACGGGGATTTTTCAAATTATTATTCAATAACTCAATATCTAAAACAAAAACAAATTGAACCGTTATTTCTTACAGACACAGAAGTCGCTATTTACTTGTTTGACCTTTGGAAAAGAGTATATGGATATACCTTAGAGTCTGTAATAGAAGCTATGGCACCAACTACAGAAAGGGACTTTAAATTACTACCCGGAGATAAACAACTTAAGTATCAAGCAATACAAACAAAACATTTTCATGGATCTCCTGACGGCCCATGGTTTTTTATAATTGGATATTCTAATACTAAAAATACTAATATAGAATTAATCGGAATCACTGACACTTCAATGTTAAGACCACAGGTATTTGCCATACAGCAAAATGACTACGCCACAATTGGTTTAGTAGCTTCAGAAAGACAAGCGATAGATGCATTCTTAGCAAGCCTATCTAATGAAGATAAGAGATTCTATGCTAAAGCCGATAAATATTGGGTAGCTCGTGGAGGAAGTCATACCGATGGAGGAGCTTTTGTTTTCAGTTTAGAAAACACGTTTAATGAAAAAAATATTCAATTAATATGCAAAAATAAGTTTGGAGAAAAAATAAAAGTAAGGAAGCCTGCTAAAGACGAGTTAGTACCAGCGAAGGCTTTTGAAAATGTAAATGATTTTTCAGAGAGGCTCAATAAAATTATTAGCAAAGCAAATAATTTAGACCAGTTGTTAACACTCATCCGTGGGAAACATATTAACATCGAAGAGATTATCACGTACTATACTTTTCTACTAGATCGTCTTCATTTATCAAAATATAATAACGTAGGATGGGCACGAGCAAAAATAGAACAAGAATTATTTTCATTCTTTCGAAGTCTTCCCTTAATAAACTCCGAAGAAAAAAGTAGGATCTATTTACTTAACTGGGATATTAAAAACAAACTGGAACCTCCAAAACAAATGGACGCTTCTTTGGCAATTGACATCCGAGATTTTCCAGCTGAGGGAAACAGTTCCGCAGCAAGAATAATTATAGAGGCATATAAAAAAGGATGGAAAAGGATATATACTTTTGACTGGAGAGGCCAAAGATTTTGCTGTTCAGGACTGGGGCCAAATACTGAAGACTTGAGGGTTGATGTCTATGGGAATCCAGGGGATTATTTAGGATCTGGTTTAGATGGGGCAGAAGTCTATGTTCATTGTTCAACACAAGATCAAGTAGGACAAATCATGCGGAGAGGAAAACTAGTTATTTATGGTGATGTAGGACAAGCATTTTTATATGGTGCTAAAGGAGGTGAGATCTATGTTTTAGGAAATACTGCCGGAAGGCCACTTATTAATGCTGTAGGTAAACCTAAAGTTGTCATTAATGGCACAAGTTTAGATTATTTGGCGGAGTCGTTTATGGCAGGAGATCCTCTAAAAGGAGGAGGTTTTGTTATTGTTAATGCGGTATTCTTCGATGAAAATGGAGAAGTAAGACAAATACCTACACCATATCACGGCAGTAATTTGTTTTCTTTAGCTTCAGGAGGAGCGATTTACATAAGAGATCCTAAAAACATGATCGAGAAAGATCAATTAAACGGTGGAGATATATTCGATCTCCGAGAAGAAGATAAAAAACTTATTAACTGCTTTCTAAAGAAGAATCAACAATTATTTGGAATAAATCTTTTAGAACTTAATGAATACGAAACCTTTTCAGACATAGTAAACACATATAAAAAAATAGCCCCGATAAAATTAGACGTATTAAAATAAAAACGTAAAAATCACGTAGTAGTAATTCTTTAACTATAAATTTATATTGAAAAAACGGCTTATTTTTAAATTTTTAAGCTAATTACTTCTTCTCCTCCGTAGTTTTATTTTCTCCTTGTTTTTCTTGTTCACCATTTTTTTTAATTGCCAGCTCTTTTTTCCATATTCTCCTTTCATTACCCTCTAATAAACGAGAAATATTTTCTCTATGCCTCCACCAGATAATTGGCATAAATAATAAGCTTACTGCAAATAATGTGTTATCAGGAATTGCTACTCTTAAGGCAAAAGGAAGTAGTATCACAATTAAAATGTTTGCCAAGGAAGTAAAACCCGAAATAAGCACGATAAAAACCCAGGGGATAAATACTAACAAGAAAGGAAGCCATCCTAAACCTAAGGTAAAACCAATAGTTGTTGCCCAACCTTTTCCACCTTGGAATTTCAACCATACGGGATAACAATGCCCCAAGACCGCAGCAATGCCTACTAGTCCTAACCACCCCCAATAAGACAAATCAAAATAATTAAAATTATTCAAGGTGGGTAATTTTAGTAAATATTTAGCAATTAAAACAGCTACGGTCCCCTTTCCGACATCTACAATAACTACTATAAGGCCAGCTTTGGTACCCATTGTTCTAAGGGCATTTGCACCTCCTACATTACCAGATCCTACTTTTCTAATGTCTATTCCATAGCCATACTTACTTACTAAATAAGCTGTTGGGATAGATCCCAAAAAATAACCAATTATTATAGATAATATTCCTGCAAGTAACATGTACTGAAATTACTAGTCCATCCTTATAACTGCAACGGGGTTAACAATCTCATTTTCTGACTATTTTAACTAATGGATCATCAATCCAAGTGGATTTGCATTTAGGACATTTACTAGGCTTAGTAAGTTTATTTTTTGAGAAGATAAAACCACATTTTAAACAAGTAGCAGGTTTAACAACGATCTTATAGTCCGATCGTTTTAAAGACTTAAACAAATGATCGAGGTCGTTAGCCAAGTCCTTGGGCGAAACGTCTAATATCTGCGCTAAATCGGACAACCTCGTCGGCCGGTCTAATAATAGGTTTATCAAATCTTTTCTTATCATGAAAAAATAAGTGACATGAACCTTAACATATATTTCTAAATAACCTACCATGACTTTCGCAAATGGTTTTCTTTTTTATCAATAGCACTTGTCCTCAGAATCGCTTCTTTATCTTGTGAGGAAGAAATTATCTGAAATAGTTTATGGATTTTATTATCTTTTACAAGTCCTACAAAATGAGTTGGTTCAGTCATACATTAAATATGTATGTCTAATAAATACAACAATGTGAGACGGTAAGTTTTTGTCACTTCTTTTTACATTGAAAGAAGATTTTCTGTCGATAGAGTTAATATAGTCGCATAGATATACACAATATAAAATTATAAGAAATGCATTTTGTAAAAATCTACCTATATAAATAGAATAGAAAAAAGAATCCAATTAAAAATAAATAATTTGGAGTGTCATCGCTTGACTAACAACAAAATTGAGATAATAGGGATAACGGGAATACCGATAATTAAGCTTGGAGATGCTGTTGAAGAAATAATTGCTAAAAAAATTTTAGAAGAATTACCCGATATCAATTCTCAGGACATAATAGTTATTGCACACACTATTCTGTCTCGTGCAAAAGGATATGTTGCAGACCTTAAAAAAATCGAGCCGACTCCCTTAGCTCTTGCGATTGCAAAATCTTATGATAAAGACCCTCGACATGTACAGGTAGTACTTGACCAGGCAAAATTGATCAAGTTACAAAGAGGAATAATGATTACTGAAAATTATTACTCCCATGTTGCTGCAAATGCTGGTGTTGATCGTTCTAATGCTGAGCCAGGAACTGTAATTTTACTTCCTAGAGACCCTGATGAATTAGCCGAACAAGTAGGAAAAAAAATCGGCAAAATACTTGGTTTTGAACCACGAATCATCATTAGTGATACGCTAGGAAGGACTTTGAGAAAAGGAGCAATAAACGTCGCTATTGGTACATATAATGTTTTTTCAATTAAAACGGAGATCGGAAAAAAAGATCTGTTTGATTATGTTTTAAGAGTTACTCAAATAGCTATTGGGGACGAACTGGCTAGCGCTGCAGAGATAATAATGGGTGAAAGCGACGAAGCGATTCCTGTAGTAATAATCAGAGGGGTAGGATCTTATTATGGAGAAGGAAAAGGCAAGGATTTATGCCGTGAAGAAAATAACCGTATGTTTAAATGATCAAAATCTAAAAGAAAAACAATGACTTCTTTTATCCCAACTAAATATCCATTCGGTGGGTTTCAAGCAAAAATAGAAAAAGCTGAATACTTTGTATTTGGTGCTCCATTAGATGAAACCGGTTCTTATAGAAATGGGTATAAAGATGCTCCTCGGGCAATTAGAAAAGCCAATGCAAACATCGAAACTCTGAACATATTTAACCACCAAGATATTGCAGAATTACTTATTTATGATGCAGGAGACTTAAATTGGGAAAAGGAAAACATAAAAAGTAAAATAAATACTATTTCCAAAACAACCAATAATATATTAAGAAAAAACATGTACCCAATTATAATTGGAGGAGAACATAGTATACTTGCAGCTAATAGCAAAGCATTACCTCCAAAAAGCACTTTAGTGGTACTGGACGCACATGCAGACCTCCGTAATGAATATGAAGGAAATGCTTATTCTCATGCATGTGCGGTTAAAAGGGCTATTATGAATAATGAATTTGAAAAAATAATAATATTTGGCCTAAGAGCAATTTCCATAGAAGAAAAAAAATCCATAGAAGCATTAAATACCACCATTTTCTGGGCCAAAGACATTTTAAAACAAAGTATTTCAGAAATAAGAGACTTAGGTATAAAGATCGCCGAAGAGTCCAATGCGATTTTTGTAAGTATCGACTTAGATGTCTTTGATCCTTCTGTTGCACCTGGTGTTGGAAATCCTGAACCAATGGGATTAATTCCTCAACAAGTATTTTTCTTTTTAAATGAGTTAGCAGGTAAAACTATTGGCATGGAGATTTCTGAATATATACCTAAATATGATGTTTCAGAGATCACCTCTTTTTTAGCAGCAAGAGCAATTCATACAATAATTACTAGTCATTACTTTTTAACTCACTCTGCATAAAATCCTTTCTAAGAGGTAAGAGGTATCAAAAACAATTATCTATCCCAAGACTTAATATAAATACAAATTAGAAGACGATAAAGTTATAGAATCCCTAAATATGCTAGATTCATGGGGAGGTAAATAGTGAAGGGGAAAAGATAACCGATACTTACTTCTAACCCATCATACTCTACAAGGAAAATAGGAGAATACCGAGCAACTTTTCTAAATGAATAATAAAAACCAGTGCGTAAGCCAGTGATAATTTAAGTAGAATATGCGGGAAATAGCTACTAATAACAGAAGAGAAATTTATGAGATAATTGATTGAGTTAAGAATAATGTTTCTTCTTGAAATTCAGTGTCCAAATGTTCTTTTTTAATGGGGATAATTAATACCCATAATGCAACTAGTAATCCAAAAATTGAACCCAAGGCGATCGCATAACCAAACCCAATTATCTCTGAAGCGAATGTGACTAATATTGGTGCTATGAACGCACCTAATCTACCAGTATTAAAACAAAAGCTTGCAGAAGTATTTCTAATCCTTGTTGGAAATATTTTAGAATAAAGGGGACCATAACCTGAGAAAAACCCAGTTCCTAGTCCCGTTATGAATATGCCCATCAAGGAAATCTCGAGATTATTGTTAAGTAATGCTTGAATAAAAATTAGCACTCCAAAAGAAAATGTTAACGCATATCCTGCAAAAGTAATTTTGAAATTATCTGTTTTATCAGCTACAAAACCAAAAGAAAGATATCCTATGAACGCCCCAATCTGTGATAATAACATCCAATAACCAATTTCTGCATCAGTAAAGCCAATCTGCCCGAGATACTCTGGTGTCCACGAAAAAATTACCCAGTAAGCTAACATGCCCCATAAAGATAATATAGTTCCATAAAAGAGAGGTTTCCTTACTTCCCACAGATAATGTAAAGAGTGCTTTGTAGCTTCTCTAACATAACTAGTTCCAGAAGGAATTTTTCTACCCTCAATAAAATGCTTATCTCTCGCTTCCGCTTTAAATATTAAGAATTTTGGTGATTCAGGGAGATATAACACCATCAAAATAACTAACAATAGTGATGGAACTGCGGCTAATAGAAAACTCGCTCTCCAACCAATTGTAGGGGTAATAAATCCCCCAGTTATAGAAGCCAATGCTACCCCAATAGGAGCACCTGACTGAATGATTGCACTGGCTTTCCCCCTTTGGCCTTTTGATAGAGTTTCATTAACCAAAGTATGTCCCGCAGCCCATTCACCACCTATCCCGAAGCCAGTAATAATTCTAAATATTAACAAACTATAAAGATCCCATGAAATTGCAGAGAAAACAGTCCCAATTGTGAATACTAACACTGATAATATTATTGCAGGTTTTCTACCAATTTTATCACCGACCCATCCTAAAACAATTCCACCAACAGCAGTTATTGCTAAGGACGCAGAATATACTAAACCAAGTTCAATTTTTGTCAAATTAAAATCAGTCTTTATATGTATCAATAAAAAAGAATAGAGTATTAGGTCATAAAAATCAAAGATCCATCCCGCCCATGCAAAACCAATGATTCTTTTATATTTCATGCATTCTTGGGAACCAGCCATAAACATCAAAAACAAATTAGTGCATTTGATTGAAAAAGTATTTGTTATTTCATGAAAAAAGTATTATAAGTCCCACAAATATATGCAATTATTCGAAAATATATTAATTATTTTAATTATTTGCGCCCTTTAGTTCTGGTGTTTTTCTAACATTAATCTAACAGAGACTCTAATTCCGTTTTTTCTTCTTCCTCAGGAATAACAATGACGTTTTTAGATGGGCTTTTGTTATTCTCTGTAAAGAAAAATGAAAATACTATTTTTTTATCATCGTTAACTACTAATAAGCAATCTTCTCCGTTATCAAAAAATGTAATTGGAATGCCCTCTATTCTTAATTTCTCATTATCTGAAACTATACTATAATTTCTTTTATAAGAAGAATTTATTTTTTCATAAACAATCTTTTTAGAAAAATTATTTTCTTTTAATTCTGAGGAGGTATTTAGTAAGAAATATGAAGAAAGCCCAATCATTATTGAAGTAAACATTTTTAGTATGTCGGGAGGGGGAACTATCAAATAAGTCAGTATGGTCAAGGTAATACTAACCAACAACCGGGCTTTCGGTCTCATCACAATTCACTCACTTTACGACTTAATTGTTTTTTCATAAAAAAAAGAAGAATTTTAGTTATAAATCGAGAGAAGCGCTTTTTTAAATTAATTTTCACGTTCTTTTTCTGGATCTATAATAATCATCATAATTTTTGAATTATTATCTTTAATATTTTGAAGATAATTATAGAAGTTATTAGCGGTGAAATTTTGTTTTTTAGGTCTATGAATTATGATATTATCATTTTTCAGCTCTAAAAGTATTAATAAAATTTCATAGAACGTCATGAATGTTATAGCAGGAAATAACCCTAAGATTTGTTTCATAAAGGTCGTTGCAATTATTCCCCAAACGGTTAAGATAAAGAACCAAGGAGAATTTTGTACAATTGTGCTTATGAATAAGTACACATCTTGTGCGGTGGGTGTACCGGAAACTACAATGGATAAAGACAAATAAATTATAGCTATATTATATGCGGCAATAATTGTTTGTGGTAATAAATTAATAATGAAATGCCTTGTAGCAATTAATATAGCTGCAAATACTAAATTTAGATATGGTGAGAAAATAATAGTAAAGAGATGTAGAGGAGATCTAACAACAGGATATAATATCATTTCAATTCTTTTTTGATTACTTCTTGAATGGATAGGCATGTTAATATTGTATCCAAAAAAAAGTGCGATTAGTTTGATCCATGCATTTTTCATTAATACTCCTGGAAACGTAATGGTGTCAACAATAGGGCGGACAGAAATTTTTATTATGCGTTCAATTATTAATAATAGAACATGTATAATAATTGATATTACAGCGGTAACTAATATTAAGAGGATAATAAGTCTTGAGCTGGAAACAATTAATTCTAAGAGGAAATCAAATATAGGAGCCACCATTCTTAACACCTATTTACAAGTATAAACTTAATTTTTCTTAATATCTCCTGAAATTTTACTTGTTGGCTTTGATCCCCTTTTTCTTCTGGGACTGATAGACCCGCGTGGGATTGCCTTAACACTGTGAAAGCACGGCCGGAAAGCCCCCCGCGTAAGCTAGGAGAGTTCACAGAAAGCCATTGTTCTTATTTATAAAGAGAGTAGATTCGTTTAATAATCAAGATATCACTAATCAATTGGTTTGATACGCTATGTTCAAGTAAACTACACATTGCTTTCGCAAGTGGTTTTCTGCTTCTTATAGAGGACTTATCCCAATTATCCCAAAAACCAATTTTTTGTATGGTTTAGAGTGGATTTTATAGGACAAATTCACAATTACTATAAGACGAGCTTTTCTAGCCCTGTATCAATACTACTACAAAAAACTCTTAGCATATTGTGCCAGTATTGGCTTCCAACTACTATTCCCTCTGTCCCAGAAGAAAAATGGGATCAAAGCCAACAAGTAAAAAATAAAAAAGATTCTTACCTTTTTTTTATTATTTTATTTATTTATGTTTCTCAGAAAAGTTGTTGACTCTTTTATTACTAGCTTTTTGTATAGAATGGTGTCTTAAAACTAAAGGAATCAAGAATAATAAAACACTAAGCGTTCCCAATAATACATCGGAGTTTTGTTTTTCAGTGGAAGGCGTTAAAGAGTAAAAGTACCGGACAACAGCCAATACCCAAGACACACTTCCATTGACCAAAAATTCCATGTACAAAGCATTTTTTGAAAGTTGAACTCTAATTTTCCCATCAGGAGATTTTTGTAAAGGAATATTATTCAGAGTAATATTTTTGGGGACCGGACTAATAGTTAATTGAAGAACTGCTTGGATTTCTATTGGGGGAAGAATTACTCCTATTACTGAGAATTGATCTTTTACTCCTTCATAAAATGATAATGCAGTAATGGTCCCTTTGGGTTGAGAAGAATATACTATTTGAAACGTTTTTAGGACTAATTCGATAGTAGAAATTTCTATTGACATTACTTCTATGATTACGTCTAAATTGATGTCTTTTTTTTCCCACTGCGTCAATGGGCAAAAGAATATTTTTTCAGGCAGAATTAACTCCTCTGTTATAAGACCTAATTTTGAAGTTGTAAGCCTAATTTTTGTGGTATGAGATACCTTGATTTCTAATGCTAATAATTGCCCTTTATGAAGCGTTATTTTAGGGTAAGGCATAAATTTTTGATAAGTATTGTCTTGGCTTTGGGATATATTGATTGTAACTGGAACAGATGAAAGCAAATAGTAGTATGAGGGATAAGAAGAATCTTCAGCATAACTACATAATGGAATAAACGTGAATATTAGTA
>JAMOVR010000295.1 GCA_027061945.1 Candidatus Heimdallarchaeota archaeon | reverse complement strand
TTGCTAAAGCTATTTTTCTCTTCTTGAAAGTTGCACTATTTGATGTCACTTTTATCAATGCAATTTTTCCACGCCTAATTTATTAATTTTTCTGACAGTGTCTATCTAATACGATTATCGGATTATTATTTGTTGCCTAAACTACTGCCTTTTTTTGTTTTTATATGCCTCAAAAAACGATTTTGTAAGGTGTCATACTTTTTATTTTTGAATGCTCTTTGATTTTATCGCAAAATTACAAGAAATATTTAAAAGGATATCCCAATTTTATGCACATAACTGTTGCATTGTTCCGTTTCTCGTAAATACGGGGCGAAAAAGGTAGCTATATGTAAATATGGCTTGAAGGAATCAAAATCATACCCCATGTGAAACTATAGGTCAAGTTGCGCAAACGAATATAATGTATAAGGCTATTTAAATTAGATGCAAAATATAAAGCAATCACTTGTGTAACTCGTTTTTAAGGCTTTTTGTTTGGAATTTAAGGTTAACTTTAAATTTAAAGTAATATTTTACATACTTAGTAAGTGATAATAAATGAATATGTCAACACGAACTAAGAAAAAAGTTAAACTAAGAGTCGAAGGAATGAGTTGCGCTAGTTGTGTAAATGCCGTTGAAAAGGCTCTAAAAAGCTTAGATGGAGTAATCAAAGCGAATGTTAATTTATTAATGAAAAGCGCGGAGATCGAATATGACTCATTACAAATCAGAGATCTTAACGTTTTTGAAAATATAATTAATAATATTGGATATGAAGCAGAATTATATTTGCCAAAAGAAAAGAAAATAGTACTAGATATTGATGGAATGACTTGTACTAGTTGTGTCTCTACAATTGAGAATACCTTAAATTCATTTTCTGGTGTTATTGATGTAAAAGTTAATTTGACTAGTAATAAAGCAGAAATAATTATAGATGAAAACAATATTGATTTGCTTGAATTAATTAAGAAAATAGAGGACATTGGCTATCGGGCAAGACTTTCTTTGAGAAATGACTCATTAGAAAGACTTGAGAGGACTGAAGAAATTAGAGTTTGGAAGAAAAAACTGTTCTGGAGCAGTATTTTAACAATTCCAGTTTTTTTATCATCTGAAATGTTTTTGCTTACTGCTGAGAAATTATTTTCGTGGTTTTCTGTATTAAAAGGAGTAGAGATCTTTGGAATTTTACCGCTTATTTTAGTAATTGCTTTTGTTTTTTCTACACCAATACAGTTTATAATCGGAGGACAGTTCTATATTAATGCTTACAAGGCATTTGTTCATAAATTAGCTACAATGGATACTTTAGTGGTATTAGGAACTTCTGCAGCTTATTTTTATAGTGTTTTTTCAATGTTTTATTCGTTATTTAATCCTTTATTCTCAGGGGCTTCATTTTTTGAAACCTCTGCATTTTTAATTACGTTTATTGTGTTAGGGAAGTACTTAGAAGCAAAAGCTAAAGGAAAGACTTCGGAAGCCATTAAAAAGCTAATTAGACATCAATCGAAAACGGCGAAAATAATTGACAGTGATGGAAAAGAAAAGGAGATTCCTATTGAATTATTAAAAATTGGAGATATTATTGTAGTTAGGCCTGGTGAGAAAATACCTACGGATGGAGTCATTATTTCGGGTAGGACATCTGTTGACGAATCTTTGATAACAGGAGAAAGTTTATCTATTAATAAAAGAAAGGGAGACATCGTTATTGGAGGTACTATTAATAATGAGGGAACGATTAAATTAAAGGCAACAAAAGTTGGGGAAGATACAACCCTCTCACAGATAATAAGACTTGTAGAAGAAGCTCAAGTATCAAAAGCTCCGATTCAAGCCTTTGCAGACAGGATCTCTCATGTTTTTGTGCCTACTGTGATTCTTATTGCAGTTATTGACTTCTTCGTTTGGCTGTTTGTATTTAATTTAGGCATTATGCCAGTTTCTGTTTTACCATCTGGCTATTCTCCTTTTTTATTTTCTTTTCTCTTAGCTATTACTGTCTTGGTTATTGCTTGTCCTTGTGCTCTTGGTCTAGCTACTCCTACAGCAGTAATGGTTGGGACAGGAATTGGAGCAAATAATGGGATATTAATTAAGGGTGGGGAACCCCTAGAGACTACGGGCAATATTACTTCAATAATATTTGACAAGACAGGGACGATAACTAAAGGTAAACCTGAAGTAGTTGATATTATTCCAGTTGATGATAACCTTGATGAAAAAGAATTGTTATTTTATGCGGGGAGTGCAGAAATAGGCTCGGAACACCCTATTGCAAAGGCTATCATAAAAAAAGCGATTAAGGCTACTAAATTAATAGAACCCAAAGAATTTAAAGCATCACCTGGAATAGGCATTGAAGCAAAAATTAACGGGAAAAAAGTTTTTGTAGGGAAAATAAATAACAATGCAATAAAAGAGGAAATCTTCAAAAAAATATCGATACTTGAAAGCCAAGGGAAAAGTGTTATCTTAATTATGATAAATAATTGTGTTGCAGGGCTAATTAGTGTAGCAGATCAAATAAAAGAAGAGTCTATTGAAGTAATTTCGAAATTAAAGGACATGGATATAGAAACATGGATGTTAACTGGTGATAATGAGAGAACTGCTAAAGTAATTGCCAAAACCGTTGGGATCTCAAAAGTTTTTGCTCAAGTAATGCCAGATCAAAAATTGAATAAAGTTAAAGAGCTTCAACAACAAGGACACATTGTTGCAATGGTGGGTGATGGAGTAAATGATGCACCAGCCTTAGCACAAGCGGATGTAGGAATGGCAATTGGGAGTGGGACCGATATTGCTATTGAATCAGCAGAGATAGTATTAATGAAAGATAATCTATTTGATGTTCTAAATGCCATTTATTTAAGCAAAAAAACATTATCAAAGATCAAACAAAATATGTTTTGGGCATTATTTTATAATTCACTTGGAATACCAATTGCTGCAGGAGTCTTATTTCCTTTATTTGGTTTTACATTGCCACCTATTTTTGCAGGATTGGCTATGGCATTTTCGTCTGTTTCAGTTGTTTCTAATTCATTATTATTAAAAAGATATAACTTACCATTCCACTAATTTTTTCATCTAAGGTTTTTTATTTTTTTGCAGTTTTTTTTACATTTTTTCTTCTTTTTTATCACAATTATTTTTGTGCAATAGCACAATAATTTAAAAAGAGTTTGAATAACAAATATATGGTGATGTTATGAAGATCGCTGTAAGTTCTGAAAGACCTGGTGGACTAGATGCAATTGTTGCTAGTCAATTTGGGAGATGTCCAGTATTTACAATCGTAGAGCTGGACGAGAAAAAACAAGTAGTAAAAACCAAGGTCATTGAAAACCCTGGTTTCAATGCACAAAGAGGAGCTGGACCATTAGCATTACAAGTTTTAGCAAAAGAAAATGTTGATGTTATTTTAGGAACACATTTAGGACCTAATGCTAGTCAGGCCATTCAACAGATGAATATTCCCGTATATATTTATCCTCCGAATGTTACTGTTAAAGAAGCAATAGACAAATATTTGAAAAATGAGTTGTCTTCTTTTAGCATTGGGGGAGGGAGTTTAGGGGAATTTGATCCACAAGGAAACTTTATGGGTGGAACTGGCGGTAATTATGTTACTGGTGGTGCTAATATAACTGGAAATGCTACTTTTGGTTATGGTGGATTTGGTCGCGGATTTGGTAAAGGACGCGGTAAAGGTCATGGTCGTGGCCGCGGATTTGGTAAAGGACAGTTCCGAAACACGTTTTAAAAATAATAAATAACAAACACTTGTTTCTCTTTCATTTCTATTTAACATAACAAAGTTAGATATATAGTCTAAAGGTGATGATTATTGGTAACACCAGTTATTACAGTTAGTGGCGGAAAAGGTGGTACAGGTAAGTCAACAGTAGCTATTAATTTAGCTTCGATATTAAAAAAACAGGGTTATAAAGTGCTTTTAGTTGATGCTGATGTTGATGCGCCTAATGTACATGTTCTGCTTAATGTTGAGCGAAAAAAGATAGATACAGTTTATTCTTTTCTTCCAGAAATAGATCCCGATAAATGTACTAAGTGCAGTCTTTGTGTTGAGTATTGTAGACCTAACGCATTAGTACAGTATGGTGATACAGTTCCTTTTTTGATCGAAGATCTATGCGAGAATTGTGGACTTTGCCAAATGGTCTGTCCTGAAGATGCAATTACTGAAAATCTAAAAGAATCCGGTTGGATATTTGAAGCCGAAAAAGATGGGTTAGAATTATTAATGGGTGAATTAAAACTTGGAGAATCAGAGTCTGCAAAAATTGTTGTCAAAGTATTAGAAAAGATGGAGGAAGTGAAAAAGAATTATGATGTGATAATAATTGATTCTGCACCTGGTGCTCATTGTGATGTTTTACGTGTTTTAATGGTTTCTACAATAGTAATTGCAGTAACGGAGCCTACTCCATTTGGTGCTCATGACCTTCAGAGATTATTGGATCTTGGAAAAGCAACAAATACAACGTTTTATACAGTAATTAATCGTTATGGAATTGCTAAAGAAAACGAGAAATTTGAGAAGATATCTTCAAAATATAATGCCCCTATTATTGCAAGAATACCTTTTTCCAAGGAAGTAGCAACTGCTTATGCAAAAGGAATACCGTTGGTAGAGTATAATCCTGATTCAGAGCCCTCAAAGGTTCTTTATATGTTAACAGAAAAAATAAAGGAGGAGACAGGTCTTGAATAACGAGGAACTAAAAACTAAGCAAATAGTTGTCATTTCAACTAAAGGTGGCGCTGGTAAGACAACAGTATCATCAGCATTAGCAATACATTTTCACAATAAAGGTTATAAGATCATTGCTTTAGACGCTGATGTCGATGCACCTAATTTAGGTATTGTTCTTAATTGTGATGGGAAAGAAAAAAAAGTATTACGTGCATCTGAAAAAGCAGTTATCGATTATGATACTTGCGATTTATGTGGTCTGTGCGTTGAAAATTGTCCAGAAAATGCATTAAGTATTGAGAATGATGAACTGTTCTTGAATTATTATTTATGTGAGGGGTGTGGTATTTGTGAGTATGTATGTCCTGTTGACGCCATTAGTGTTGATGAAACAGATTCTGGTGAATTGATTGTTGGAGAAAGCAAATATGGATTTAAGTGTTTAACAGGTAGGTTAAATATTGGAGAAGGTTCTTCAGGAAAAGTAGTCGCGGAAGCTAGGAATACAGCAAAGTCTATTTTAAAAGAGGAAAAAATTGATTTAGTAATTATTGATGGACCTCCTGGAAGTAGTTGTTCCACCATGGCTAGCGTTACCGGAACTGACTTTGCGGTACTAGTAACAGAACCCACACCAGCGGCTCTAAGTGACTTAGAACGGGCTATTTTCATAGTACAACACTTCAAAATTCCATATGGAGTAGTTATTAACAAATACAACTTAATTCCTGAATTTGAAGAACAAGTATTGAAATTATTAAACAAAAAACAAGGAATTATTCTTGGGCAATTACCCTATGATGAAAATGTTCCAGTAGCAATAGCAAATCTTCAGCCTATAAATATCTACGCCCCTAATTCAGAAACATCTAAACAAATTGAAAAAATTGGTAAAAAAATTTCACAAATTCTATTTAACTCTGTTGACAAAAACTCCTTCTCTTCCGAAAGATAGGAGATAGAGCAAGTCGACGATTTCATTTTTATATGGGCAGGTTTATTAAAAAATAGTTAAACAGAGTTGGCAATTTATCTTATAGAGTTATGTGAAGAGTAACCCATAAAATCTATTCCAGATCATGTCCTTTAAAGGAGTTATTCTGAGACAAATGTTCTTGATGAGAACGTCTGTTACTTCCATAGGAAAGTATTTCACTAGCTAAGGGTAGTATCTTAACTTTCTCGGCGGGAAATCCCCTTTTGGAAGGGAGGGGATGAAAGCCGAAAACATCATATGTTTTTTTGTATATGTTTTTCTTGCAGGGCTGGGACGGCCCGTAGCGCCTGTGGAGAGAGTCTCCTCTGTGAAGCAGGAAGCCCCTAGCAAAAGAAAGGGGTAGT
>JAMOVR010000294.1 GCA_027061945.1 Candidatus Heimdallarchaeota archaeon | reverse complement strand
CGCTGCAAAATTGAGATTTATCAATTTATGACTATATTTAATAAAACATATCACTAACAGCCGAGGATGCCATGAAGAAAAATACTAAATTAAACTTTAACGGACAAAACATCTACGTAGGAATAGACGTACACAAAAAGTCATGGAGCGTAGCAATAATACTAAACCAACTGCTAATAAAGAAATTTTCAATGAATCCTTCCCCGAAACAATTAATCGAATATTTAAGGAAAAACTATCCTAACGGAGAATATTACTCGGTTTACGAAGCGGGCTTCAGCGGGTTTTGGGCTCATCGCGAGTTATTAAGATTGGGTATAAACAACATAGTTGTAAATCCGGCAGACGTACCGACACGCGGAAAAGAAAGAAGGAGCAAAACCGACAGAGTTGATGCGGTCAAACTTGCCAGAGAATTAAGCGTAGGGCATTTAACGGGAATATATGTTCCGGAAGAAAGCATCGAAGCGCTTCGAGTCTTAGTCAGATTAAGACGACAATTGGTCAAAGAACAAGTAAGAACAAAGCAGAGAATAAAATCATTATTAATGTATTTGGGAAAGACGGTAACCGACGAGGGGATTAATGATAAGACTTGGTCAAAGGGATACATAAGAGCCTTAAGATATCTTGCCATTGAGCAACAGAACGCTAAAAAGGCTTTGGATACATTATTGGATAACCTCGAATATATTCGTAAACAAATAGCGTACATAGTAAATCAACTGAAAGAGCATATATCGAAAGATGAACGCGCAAGGGATGTAACCGCTTTATTGAGGAGCGTTCCGGGAGTGGGATTTATCTTCTCTGTTATTCTTTATACGGAGATAATCGATATTGAGAGATTTGGAAGGTTGGACGAGTTGGCAAGTTATATCGGTCTTACTCCGGCGGTACGTTCTTCGGGAGAAAGACAGATAACGCTGGGGTTGGTTAATCAGAACAATAAATACATAAGAAACGCATTAATAGAAGCGGCATGGGTAGCCGTAAGGAAAGACAGAGCATTACAGATGGCATACGGTAAGTTGTTAAAGAAGATGCCGAAGAATAAGGCGATAATAAGAATAAGTAAAAAACTGTTGAATAGAATACGTTCGGTTTGGAAATACGGACACGTTTATGTTTTGTCGGTAGTTGAGTAAAAAAAAGGAAGAAAAGTTCTTTCCGAAGAGTAATATCATTGTTCTTTTTTTTAGAGTGTTGACCGTTTTTGCGTCTATGCAAATACGCCAAAGGATTAAGAGAGAAAGTAATCTAAATGAAGTGGTAGTAAATCCGTGCGTATGTTGCTACAATAGTAGTTTGCGGCGACACGTAATGGTTTTTAATATCAATGATGCAGCGCCTCGTAAAATAAAAGAGGAAGACTGTTAATAACAGAATGAGACAAAAATATTACGGGAAAGAACTTAAAAAAACAAAGGGAGTTTTTATTAATGTAAAATCTCAAAAGAAAATATTGCAGCGTGGATGACAAGAAAATTATTTTCTTCAACTCTTGACTTTTAACATAACAGAGACGCA
>JAMOVR010000293.1 GCA_027061945.1 Candidatus Heimdallarchaeota archaeon | reverse complement strand
CAAAAAAGAAAAGGAAATAATCAAGGAACTTAGTATAAAAAATAAAGATTGGGATTTTTTTGGAAGAACACTTAACAATTACGATCTAAGACATATTGGCAAGATTAAAGGCAAATTACCAGAGAGCGACGTTAGAAGAGTAAAGATTTTGGCAAGAGAATGGATTGTAAATCTCTTAAAAAGAGAGGGAGCATCTGTAGATTTTTAAAAAATTGGTACATATATGACTATGGATAAATATTGCAATAGAAAACAAAATACAGAAAACATAGAAGAATTTACAAAGATAGTAATTGCTTGTTTAGAAGAAAATTTTAACCATGAAAGACACCAAGAGATTCAAAGAAATAAATTGAACCACTTATATTTCTTAATATGGGGCACGATAATAGGATTGTACGGAAAATATCCAAAATCCTTTCTTGAAGATTTTTCCTGGTTGTTTGTTTTTTTGAGCATATTTTCATTAATAGTTTTTATTAACACCCTAAAATGGAATGCTGAATTCATGAATCATATTTGTGCAGCTGCTAAAATTGTTTTTGATATAAAAATTAATGTAATTCAAAAAGACAATGAAAAGTCAAGCATCCTCAAAAGACTAATTTTCAGAATTCCTCTTTTTTCTTCTCCTGTACCATATCCACATTTTTCTGGCTATATAGCTCTTCCTCTTCATATGCCTATCTTTGCTAATGTTAGCGTATTATATACTATAATACAAAGTCTAGAATATGTATATCAACAAGTTTAGCTATTAAAGCTTTTCGAATAAAATTCGTATCAGATCATCTATTAATAACAGGAAGTATTATCTTCATCGTTACCATGATAATAGCAGCTATCTTCTTAAAAAGATCATAACATCAAATACAAAAAAGATATCCAATAGATAATCAAAACCCATCTTAAATATTTTTACTGCCTAGCTCTGACTGCAAATTATTTACTCAACGATCTCCTGGCTGAGCCTACGGCGCCGGGTGACGCTTGTTTTCTCCTCTTTTCTTTCCCCTGCGAGGTTCCTCACATTTTAGCGACCGCTGCTTTACAGGCGTGTCAAGGCTCTCCGCTTTGCTTCGACCCTTTCGGGCTGCCTACAGCAGGCCTTGACACGCCAGCAGCGGTCGTCTGGCCATTTCCCGACCCCGCAGGGAGGTAAAAGCCCCTTAAACGCACCACTGGAGCTTAAAAATATTTCTGAACACATCGTTCAACACTTGGCTCCTCTTGGAGAAGTAAAGATTACGCTAACAATCGAGGCTCACATACCAGACGGAGCACCTGAACATGTAGTCCGCACGGTCATCGAAAACGCACGCACCCTCAAATTTGAAACCTCGGAGTTTGAGGAGGGGTAAGACAAGTGAGTGTTAATGATCACATTAAAATCCAGTTAAAATCCAGGTTTTGCAGTTCTGCTAATAAGGTGGCTGGGGATGTGGTAACTCTGGAGCGAATCAGGGCAACGGCCAGTTCAAGGAGGAATCCAGCCAGTCCGGGAGATAGCTCAGATCCAGATTAGAGAGACCACCCAGCTC
>JAMOVR010000292.1 GCA_027061945.1 Candidatus Heimdallarchaeota archaeon | reverse complement strand
GGACTAAAATGGCTATTTTTGAGTCCTCAAAAATTAAAAAATATTATCAAGATAAAACTTGTGTTCAAGCATATCTAGAGGAAAGATTTTCTTTTCCTTTAGGCCGCATCCTTCACGAAAAGCAAGTGTCGGTCGTTAATCGTTATATTTCATTTCTTACTCCTAGGAAAATTTTAGAATTGGCCTGTGGTCCAGGGAGAATAACTTTAGATATATCTCCGCCTGAAGCAACAAAATGTATTGCAATTGATGCTAGTGAAGAGATGTTACGTGTTGCAAGAGAAAGGGCAAGGTTGTTAAACAACTCTCGATGGGTTTTTTTTAACCAAGATATATTTTCTATGGATTTAAGAGAGGATTTCGATCTTATTTTTTCGTTTCGTTTTATAAGGCATTTTAGGAGAACAGATCGAAGGAAAATTTATAAGGTCGTAAAAAAACATTTAGTAGATAATGGTTTGTTTATTTTTGATGTTGTTAATAAGGAAATTTCGTGGCCCTTACGTTTAAAAGAAGGGCTGGAAAAATATCCGGTTTACGATAAACTCTATACTAAAAATGAATTTCTAAAAGAAATGAGAGAAGAAGGCTTTTGTGTGAAGGAGCTGATACCCGTATACCCCTATTATAAATTGCTTTCACGGATTCAAATCTATTTAGGTCCGCGTTCAGGAAGACTTACATATAAACTACTTAGTTTTATCGAAAATAATTTTCGTGCTCAAAATCTTGAATGGATAGCCGTCTGTCAATCAGTATAGCCTATTATACAGGTTGGCTTGAGCCTGAGATGGAAGGTATAAGTAAGGAAGTGTTTTCTTTGGCCAAACATTTTAGTGGTACAATTATTGGCATTAGCAGTTTGCAGCCTTTTAAATTAAAATTTTCGAAAAAAATACTTGGTTTTTCTTCTAGGTGGTATCTTTTGGCAAGATTGTGTGTTTTTCTTGGCTCAAAAATGCACAAAATAAATCACGTTTATGATAGTTTGGATAATTGGTTGTATCTGTCTAGTATTTCTGCACGTAAAACTATTTTGACGGGTGTACTGGGTAGGGGAGATTTGCCTTTAAAATATTACCATCGTATGGCTTATATAGTTGTCGATAGTGAAGAGAACCGTAAGAAGCTGATTGACAGAGGGCTACCTGAAGAAAAAGTCAAAGTTATTTATCCTGGTATTAATTTAAAGCCTTTTCTAGAAGTTCCCCTTCCTGCTTCTATAAAACCTTTTCGCATCTTATTTGCTTCCTCTCCTCCCACTATAAAAGAACTGAGATCCCGAGGGGTTTATGATTTGCTGGAGGCAGCAGAAAGGCTTTCAGATATAGAATTTATCTTTCTTTGGCGACCTTGGGGTAATTCTTTACTTAAAATCAAAGAGGAAATCCAAAAACGTAAGTTGAAAAATATTCGTTTGATTCCAGAAAAGGTTCAAGACATAAGGAAATTCTATGCCGAATGTCACGTAGTGGTAGCCCCTTTTAGAGAAAATGGTGGTAAATCTTGTCCAACTTCTGTTATAGAAGCCTTAGCCTCTGGTC
>JAMOVR010000291.1 GCA_027061945.1 Candidatus Heimdallarchaeota archaeon | reverse complement strand
GTGCTTGAGGAATGCGACCTGGTGCTTCGGCTCCCCATGCGCGGCGGCAAGTGCTCGCTCAACGTAAGCGTAGCCTTCGGCGCCCTAGCCCTCTGGCTTTCGGGAAGGCGGGGATAAAGGCTCAGTTTGAGACCTGCATTAGTAGAAAAATCAAATTAAAAAGACTACTTAGCCAAATAGCACGCTCTATGATCACAAGCTAAATACTCGAGCGAAGATGAACCAAAAGCCATTGAGAATAGTTTTCGGGTAAGAGAGCTAACACAAGAATAGGCTCCATCCTAAAATAATGCGGGGTTTATTTTATTGACCAATAGTCTAGTTCTAATATATAGAGTTTTTAGAACCACAAGATAAAAGGGGTTTTGTTATGGGGGTGGAGAAGATAACTGTCGATCTTAGGACTTCTCTAAGCGCCAGAGCTTTTAAAAAGAAAGAATCTTTTTACAAAAAAGAACTAGAAGATGCCTTAAAAAAATTCGAAGCCACTCTTTCTACCATGGAAGAACATGCCAGGGTATCCCAAAATGGAAAAGGGAAATCCCCTTGGAAAAAAAATGCCCTACACATTCATGAAGCCATCGGGATCTTCGGAGAACGGGGTATAGGTAAAACCTCCTTTCTCCTTACTTTATGTCAAGAAATAGAAGAAAAGAAAGAAAAAGAAGTATGTATTTTACCCGTAGTTGACCCTACCCTTATTGAAAGGGCAGAATTGTTCCTGGTTACGGTTATTTCACGCATCTACGACCTAATAAGCGATAAAATTAAAAATTGCGATTTAGAAAAAAGAAAAAGATTTAATCAGGCTTTTTCCGAATTGGCAAAAAGTCTGCGTGTCTTGCAAAGAGATAGCTACCTCAAAGAACTAGCCGGTGATCCAGAAATCTTTGCCATAGAAGCCCTGAAGGATGCCAAAAGTGGCGCAAAATTGGCTGAATATTTTCATGTTTTTTGTGAAACAGCTCTAGAAATACTGAATAAAAAATTCTTTGTCCTTCCTATAGACGATATAGACATGATGCTTTCGCGCGGCAAAGAGATACTCGAGACCATTCGCAAATATTTCGCCAACGATAAAATAGTAATTATCCTTTCTGGGCATTTACCTCTATATCGTATTTTGGTCAAAACGGCTTTCTTTAAGCAGTTATTGGAAACACGAGAAAAAATGGTTGATAAAATACCGGATGTTTTAAGTAAAGAAAAAGATGAAATTTATCATCTTGTAGAAGATTTAACAAATCAATATTTACTTAAACTAATTCCTCACTACAACAGAATTTTTCTCTTTGGCATCAATAAAAAGATTTGGGAAAAAAAGATTGATATTGAAATAGAGTTCAGCTTTTAAGAGAGGTTTTAAAGATGAGTGCAAAAAAACTTAGTGAATTATTCAAAATTTTTTCCAGAATTTTTTATTGTTATGATTATCTCGAATCATCTCTGAAAGAAAGAATAGAAGTTTTAAATCCAGATAGTTGGACACCTTCTTTGATTTTACCCTCGAATGCTAGAAACTTGATAAACTTTTTCCAATTTTTGGTTGAATGTTACAAATACAAAGAAAAAGAAACAATCGCACTATATCATAAACTTGTTAATACTTTTGAACATATTCCGGAAGTATTTAAAATTAAAAATAATATTATTAATCTACCAAGAAATAACAATTTTGGATGGCTCAGCTTATATTTGTGGAAAAAAAGGCACCAATTTGACACAAATTATTGGCATCTTAATCCTTATTTTGGTGAAATTATAGAAGAAGAGAAAAACCAATTAATACTAATTTTACAGGCGGGTGCAAATATAACTTTCCAAACAAACAAAAATCTCCTTTTGGACTTTTTAAATCGTATAAGTTTAGTCCATGCTGCATTAAATGCTTTCTTTTCAGACCAAGATTTTGAAAAAATCACTTCTATTGAAAAGATTAAAGAACCAAATATTTTTATTCCAGTAGCTTATTTAATAACGCCCAATTATTACAGAATAAAAAATCTTAAAATATCCAGAAATAATGAAATTCCTGGTTGTTTTCAATTAACTAAAGAAAGAAAAAGCTACGGATCAAAATTAAAACTGATAAATACCATGATATTTATATTTGATTCTTTAAAAAGAAAACAAGAAGAAACAAAATATTATATCAATCTAAAACAGATCACTCAATTTGGAAACTGGATGTGGATAAAAAAGATTTTGGATCTCCTACATGAGGAGATAAATCTAAAAGATCAACAGATGGAAGAGGAAATTTTTATGGAAGAAATAAAAAAATTATTTGTAAAGAATCCCGCAGATAATTCTAAAAAAGTAGATCTAGCTCTAAAAAAGTTAAGTGTAGATCTTTTTCCAGCAGTTAAAGAATGGCAATCAAGGGCAGAAGCAGAAGCAGAATTCATTTTAGATTGTTTTAGGATAATTTATTCTCATATTAACGAATACTTCTTCGTAAATGTTTTTGCAGGATTAGCAAATCTACAAAGACTTATTCAAAATACATATAACAGGGATATTTCCCCTATCCCTTTAAATGTAGATTACAAGGACACAAAACTTTTAGCAAGTTTAAGTGAAGAGTCTACAGAAGATGAAGGATTAGCAGAACAAGAAGATACAGAACATGAAATACTGAAAGACATTTCTAAAGAATGGCAAAATTCTCTGAACTTGTGGAAAGAAATTTTCTTAAAAACAGAGCCATTACCTACTTACGTTTTAAGTGAGGCTTCCAAAAAATTCTGCGAAAATTTGGTTAAAATCTACAATGAAATACCTAAACATCACAAATCTTTAGGGTTTATGCTCTCACGATGGACTTTAGCTTTATGGCAATTTTTACTTGTTGAAGAATACCAATTTCGTAAAAGAGAAAATTTACACATACAAAAAAATAGATCTGTCCAAAATATCCTTTTTAAGGATGGTATTTTTGAAAATTTAGACAAAAATAAAGAAAAGTTTAAGAAAATTTTACAAGAATGTAAATTTACTACTTCCCTTATAGCTTGTCCAATATTATTAGCAACAATTCCAAAAAACATAAGAGATCCTTTATTACAAATTTTAAAAGAGATTAATGCGTCTGAAGGAAAAGAAAATGCGTCTGAAGGAAAAGGATTCACCGATATGATATTCCAAACTAACTATGAATTTAAATCTCTAAATAAGAAATATACATTGGATATTTATGAAGTTTTATGTGCTTTAATGATCTCTCCTTCTCCTAGATCTGAAGAGAAGGTAAAAATAAAAAATGAAGAAACCTTTAAAAAAGGTTTCTTTGAATTTTGTCTAAAATATTATATAAAAGCTTACTTAGAATATAAAAAAAATGCAGAAGAACACAATCCAAGCACTAGCCAAATTTCTAAATAGCCCTCTACTCTTGGAAAAGTGTTTGGACTTTCTAATTCGGAAAGACGAACCAAAGTATGAGAAGATATGGGATTACCTAAATCGAGATCTATTTTTTAGTTTGCCTACTTATACCCTGCATCAATTTGAGGGGTTAAAAAGTTTTATTTACACACATTCCGAGAATGATTTCATTCTTTGGCGCCTTCTTCATTTTCTGGCTCAGCGGTTCTTTATATGGTCTCCAAATATGGGCTTACCGGTTATCCGCTGGGAAAGAGTATTAGAGTTTCAATGGATCCTAGGGGAAATATTCATCGATCCTATCTGGCTTTTTTCTATAACCTTTGAAACTGATTCAACAGAATTGTACTTTCGGGAGGAAATACCTCCTGACAATTGGGAAGAATTTCTTTTGCCTCCGGTAGATGAACCCGTACTCCTAGAATTAAAGAAAAAAGGTCTTTCAGAAGTTCACCGGCATTTCAATGGTTCGGCCCTACCCTTGGCTTTATGGGAAGATTTCATAAAAAGGCCTCTTTTATTTTTCCAGGAACTCTTCCATCCTAATAAAAAGAAAAAGTTGGAAAGCTTGCTTCCCCCGGAGGTTTCATATGAGAAGTTTAAATTCTGGATCTATCTAGCCCCTATAATTCGTAAAGTTCTACAGTCGCGGTTAGGTATAAAAGATTTTTTGAATTATTTGTGTATAGCAGAAACGCAAGATAATTCTACAAGCTTAATCTTACAGTACCTATCTTCTGAAGATAATATAAACGTAGAAGAACAAAACAGCTTTATCGGAAAAGAAGAGAGAAATTTTATTCTGGGATGTTATCATTTTTACTGGAAAAATAGAAAATCTTATATAGAACATCAGCTACTTCTATATATTTATTTTCTCATCCAAAACATTTTGTTAAAATTTTTAGTACAATCTAGAGATAAGAAAGGGTTTGAAAGATTTAGCGAGTTCTCGCAGTCTCTTGTCAGAGACATTACCGAAAGAAATTGTTTCAATCGCTTCCTTCAGGCTCAGATAGCAGGAGGTGTCAAAATCCTGGAATTCCGTATAGCTCCGAAAGACAAGTACCGCGAATTCAGGACACGATTGGATAATCCCAAAAGAGTTCTTGAGCACGATGCGGAAGGCAAAAATTTTCTCTTTTTCAAAGAGGAAACAGGAAATTTTGATGGACTAAATATTAATGCAGGCTGTATTGTTCACTTCATAAAAGAAAAAGATGATTGGATAAATAATGATCTGTCTTTTTGTCCCCCCAGACACTACCACTTGAGAAAGAAACTCTGGCGTCAGGCGGAAATCCTTCTAAAGCTAAAGAAAACTGATAGATTTGCAAAATTTATATGTGGTTTAGACGCCGCCAATAATGAAATTTTTGCTCGACCAGAAGTGTTCGCGCCGGTAATACGATTCTTGCGACAGAAAATATTCAAAAGCTCCTTTCTAGAAAGGAATAGATATTCTTCCTTTCATTTGACTTTTCACGCTGGAGAGAATTTCAGGCACATTCTTTCGGGCCTGCGTTACATAGACGAAACTATACTTTTTTTGGAAATGCGCCCTGGTGACAGGCTGGGGCATGCCCTAGCTCTGGGAATTGATCCCTATCTCTGGATGAAAAGGACAGGGGCTGTCTGTTATCTGCCTCAGGGAGAATGGATAGACAATCTGGTATGGTTCAAGTATTGTCTTAATCATCTTTCAGGATTTGAGTCCGTTATTTTTCATGTAGAAGAAGAAATAGAGAAAAGAATAACTAAAGTTTACGGAGATGGTGCAACGCCTGATCGTCTTTACCTAATGTGGAAGTATTTACGTAAAGAAGATCCGCTATTCGTGGACTCTCCTGATATCTTTCTTCCTGCCCGCTGGTTGGATGATGCGCGAAGAAAGGTCGAAAAGCAAGTCTATGAACTATGGAAAAGATACCATTTCGATGTAGTATGTCGTAGAGAATATGATCGTATAATAGAGGTTTCGATCGAAAAGGATTGGATTCCGGCGATAAAGGCCGCCCAAGATAAATTATTAAATAAAATTATCGGTCACCGTCTCGTTATAGAAGTAAATCCTACGTCAAATCTTGCTATTGGCCTATTTTATTCCCTGAGTGAACATCCAATTTTTACCTGGTTTCCACCTGTTCGTGACACACAAACCAAGTATCCATGGGTGGTAATCGGGAGTGATGATCCGGGAATTTTTCATACTGAACTTTGGCATGAGTACGTCTTTTTAGCTCGAGCTGCAGAGGAGCAGGATTATTCTCCCCAAGTGATAGCCGATTGGTTGGAATACCTGGCCCGATTGGGATTCAGATTTTCTTTTATAGATTAGATCAGGCATAATAGTTCAGCCTCTACTGTTGCATATATTTCCGTTTAAAGTAACTAGAAAATTTATTATTTAAACAACTGCTTAATCATTTAACAACTGCTCAAATCCGCCTCAAAACCAAAATTTGCCCGCATTTTTTCGGTGGGATAAATTCGTCAGCATGAAGAGGCGCTACGAAGACGTTGAGCCTTACGTTACCAAAGACGGGTCGGAGATCAGGGAGTTGATGCACCCGGCGGTGCTACTCTTTGCCAGGCGATCTCGCACCTTTTCTTAGGAGGAAATTGATTTATTACTCTGGAGCGATAAGTTTTAGCTTGGGAAAATAAAAGCGATAACGTTTGACATCTCTGGTAAGAAGAGCATAGCCTCGCACGGCGGCATGGGCCCCGATATAGAAATCTGGAAGCGGAGA
>JAMOVR010000290.1 GCA_027061945.1 Candidatus Heimdallarchaeota archaeon | reverse complement strand
TGCTTCATCAAGAGATTGAAAGTTGGAATCATCAAGATCGGCCTCAAGGAGAGTATTCTTGTATTCGGTGCATTAAATTTTTGGGTAGTATTTCTTCTACTGAGACCCAAGAAGTTATTAGTCTGCTTCAAGAGATAATTGTCTTTGAACCTGCTTCAGAAAATTATCGTTGGTTCGTGGATATAAAACTTGCAGCAGTTAATGCGTTGCATCAACGATCTCCTCATTATATTGGGCCAGCAGCTCGTCATTTGAACTCAAATTCGACATTATCTATAATTTCTCAAATATTAGTACAGGCAAGTAAACTGAATACACTCGCTGTGCAAATATCTCATATGCCTGAGTTAATCTCTTCTGTGTTAGAAAAAATTGAAGCCAGAGGGAGAGTGGATAGTGAGGAAGCTATAGCTGCCATTTTGCAATTTGCTAAGACAATTCCATCAATTCATGTAGTTGCTACTGGATATCAATGGCAACAATGGCAGGATATTTTCATTAAAACCGTAAGAGTACTTGGTTCGCTGAAAAATCCAAGGACAATCACTGTTCTAAAACAAATCCTTCTGATGCCAGCGGCTCCAACTGTCTGGCCAGAAGTAATTAAATGCTTTGGAGAAATTGGTGGGAAGGAAGCCGTTGAGGCTGCATGTTCCGTATTTGCTCGCCGTTGGACACATGATTTTCAGAATGGACTTTATAGGGATGTTGACCATGACAAACTATGTTATTTAGCTACTGATGTCGTATTCAAAGATAATTCTGAATTGGCATTTAACATTTTCTTGCAAAGTTTGGAAGATGCTGCGGAGTTCTATGGTTGGAATAATTTCTATGATGATGAATTTATTTGGTTGAGATCTGATGTTGGGCGTTGTATTCAAGAAAATCGTTATGAAAATGCAGATCTATTTTTTGAGGTTGTTAGGGATGCAAATATTTCAGATCGTCTCCGTTTTATTCTGTTAGAATGGATGCCGGATTATATTAGGTACAAGCCAGAATACATCAACTTGATTGAACAAAAAGATTATAACCAAACACCATCTAACCAAACATCTTCATCTAATCTAAGCTCCTCGTTCTCTACAAGTAATAGCAAGATAATAACATTTCAATGGGAGATGGAATCAGATCAAAAAGATTGTGTTTATGCTCGCTCCGGACTTTCGAGTGATTCACATTCGTTGCATGCCATGACAGAAGTACAGGCAAAAGAACATTTCTGGATGAAATACCAAGTTGAGATTTTATCGGAATTGCAGAAGTATTTAGACCAAGGTTATCATCCAGTTACCGAGGTTGGAGCAAGTTGTGTCATAGTAGAATTGAAATCAGCACAGACTCGATCGCGATCATACCTAAAAGGTCTTTTTCAAGCGATTTTTATTGATGAGTGGTGTTTTATTGGTGCAAGAATAAAACTCAGGCGCTAGAATTCCTATAACTCTCCTATTATTTTTGACACTAACGTTTTCTAGATAATCTGCGGGCGGGCGTGGTATTCTATTTTCATCGCCTACCCAAAAAGTCAATCGCAGCTCGGCGTT
>JAMOVR010000289.1 GCA_027061945.1 Candidatus Heimdallarchaeota archaeon | reverse complement strand
TAACAACATCTTTGTCCTTTGTATATATGAAATATTCTACAGCTCTTTCTTTTATTCTCGGAGATACATCTTTTTTTTCTAATAATCGAACTATTTCTTTTTTTACGGCTTTGTCCTTTTTTTTGGCTAAAGAATATACAACTAATTCTAAGATTTTTTCATCTTTCTCGTTTTTCAAAGCATTTCTTAATTCTTCTACTGCCTTTTTGTTGTTTATTTTGCTTAAGATATCTATTGCGTAAAATCTTACCATTGAATCTGTTTGTTTTTGATATACTTTAATTATCTCGTCAGCAACATCATCGCCTTCTAATTTATGAAGTGATAACATGCAAGCAATTTTTACTAAGGACTCAGAATCTTTCCATAGTGCCTCTTTTAAGTAGTCAATTGCTTGGGTAAAATGATATTCTCCTATATCATATGCAGCTTGTACTCTTATACTAGCATCTGGATTTGTCATTAAATCTGACACTAATGTTTCTATTAATGAACCCACAAGTTATTACAAAAAAACAACTTTTTTATGGCTTTTCAAAAGAAATTTTTTTTTAAAAAATATATTTTATTCCGTGTGATTTACTTTTAGAAAAAATGATTGCGTTTATTTTACCGTCTTTTTTATGTTCTCTTACTGTATTAAGATACCAATTTTTTCGCCTACTTGCCTTATAAGTTCTTGATCTACGGATAAGAAATATTTTGATACTTTTAGTACCTGAGTTATTTCTTCTTTCCAATCAATTAATGAGTTATCTGGAAATTTGTTTAGCTCTATTAGCATCATTCCTGCAAATTCAGAGGATTTTTCTTTTGTAACTCTCTTTAATGCAATAGGAACAAATTCATCTAGCCATTTTCCTACTTCATCTTTTTGTCGTAACATTAAGATAGATGCCCATAATGCATTTCTTCCTCTCTTACCTGGCTCTTTTAGTAGTTGCCTCAATGAGCTTGAAATAATTTCCACACCTTCTTTTCTTTTTTTATTAAATAGTGATGCTAAAAGTAAAATTAGTGGCTCTTTTCTCCATGCAGGGAATTCTTTCGAAAAGGTTTTTAGAGCTGCAGAATAAATTTTGTCTTGCGCGGGTTCCGGCATATCTCTTCCTATAAAGTAAGCGATTCTGGCTGCTATTCCCTCATACCATGCAATATTGCTTTGAAATGCCTCTTCAAAGATTTCTACTTGTTTAAAAGCAATTATTTCTGCTTTCGCGGGAAGATACTGTAATAGCCTCATCAAATAGCTTTTTGTGATTAGATCATCTTTTGGTGCTTCACTTAGGAAAGTTGTTATTCTCAGCGCAGACTGGTTGAGGAATTTTAAATCGTGGGCGTTAAAATAAGCAATTTCTAAAAGATCCATCAACCGATTTAAGATTTTATGTTTTTCTGGAATAGGTACTCTGGGAATTAAAGGAACAAGTTCATCAATCAATTCTATGAGTTTTTTCTGCCCTTCTGGGGTAGTTATTTCTTGTAGAAAATATTCTCTTTCTTCTGATAATGACACAATAATAGTTATTCCTTTAAAAGATTAAATTGTTTTGTAGTAAGTATTTTTCATGGTTTACTTTTCTATTTTTTGGAAAAAACGTTTTATTTTATGCTTAATTTTTTTCTTTTTATGAAAAAATTATTTTTAGCAGACTTATTAATTGATGGTAAAGGTAATTCTCTAAAAAATGCAGCAGTTCTTATTTCAGAGGATAAAATAGTTAACGTTGGAACAGAGGAGGAAGTGAAAGTAAGAGGAAACATAGAAACAATTAATACAAAGATATTGATGCCTGGACTCATCGATGCTCATGCTCATTTTTTAGGCACTCATTCTTTAGATATGAGTCAATGGTTAATAGAAAATGATAAGGTTAGATCTATTCGAACAGTAAAAGAAGTTCAGGACATGTTATTATCGGGATATACTGCTGTAAGAGATGTTGGCTCTGCGATTTCTTTAAGCTTGAAAAAGGTAATTAATGAAGATACAATTAAAGGGCCTAGGATTTATGCTGCCCACCGTGCGTTATCCCAAACGGCAGGCCATGGAGACGTTCATTCGTATCCTATTAATACAGTGCGTACAGAAGAAGGATGGATCGCTCGCTTAGTTGACGGTGTTGATGAAGTCCGTAAAGCTACAAGAGAAAATCTTCGTCAAGGAGCAGATCTTATTAAAATATTTGTTACTGGAGGAGTAATGTCTGAAATAGATCATCCTCACCAAACACAATTCACTCCAGAGGAAGTTCGTGCTGCAGTCGAAGAAGCAAAAAGATACGGAGTTTATGTATCTGCACATGCTCACGGTGTTGGTGGAATTGAATTAGCATTAGAAAATGGTGTCAACACTATTGAACACGGGATGTATTTGAAAGAAAAACCAGAATTATTAGAAATAATGAAAGAAAAAGGAACAATTCTTATTCCTACTCTTATAATTATTAAATTAATTGCAGAAAAAGGAGAAGAAATGGGTTACCCTGATTTTGCTATAGAAAAAGCAAAAGAAGGTTATAATACACATATTAAATCTATTAAGTTAGCAGTGTCTAAAGATGTTAATATTGCAGCAGGTAGCGACTTTCTTGGTCCTCCATTAAGTCCTTATGGATTTGGTAATGCCCGCGAGATCGAACTTCTTACGCACGCAGGAATGTCTCCTATGAATGCAATTGTTGCTACGACAGGCATGGCAGGAAAGGCGATTGGTCCAAGGGGAAAATTAGTTGGTACAATTGAAAAAGGAAAATATGCAGACTTCTTAATTCTTGATAAAAATCCTTTAGAGAATATTGCTTTATTGCAAAATAGAGAAGAAATAAAAGCAGTCGTTAAAGGTGGCGAAGTTGTTGTTGATCGTAGACAATAAATAATTAACAGCTAGTTATGTTTAGATAGAAAATTCTTTTTTATTAGACCTTGACATTAGTTTGGAGTCTTGTGTGAAAGATAAAATTCAGATTATTCATTTTAGTGATACTCACATTACTAAAGGAAGTAAGTTCAGAGAAGAATGCTTCCAGACGTTTATAGATCAAATTAAAAACGTTGAAAGAGACTTTGTAATCCATACTGGTGATGTCACTGATGAGGGACTTATGGATCAATACATCTTGGCGCGTCAATTACTTAATCAGATAAGCTCTCCATTCATTACTTTACCAGGTAATCATGATGTCCGGAATGTTGGATATGAGCTTTTTGAGAAATATCTGAATCCAAGGGAAGGCTATTATTACAATGATGATTTTTTGTTGATATGGATAGATTCAAGTATTCCCGATAAAAATGAGGGTCGTTTTGGAGAAACCACTATCAGAAAAATTAGAAAAATACTTGCAGATTATGGGGATGATAGGGTTAAAATTCTTGCTTTTCATCACCATGTATTACCGATTCCTAAGACTGGTCGTGAAAGGCATATTACTATTGATGCAGGTGCAATGATTGAAACGATTCTTGATTTTGGTGTAGATCTTGTTTTATCCGGGCATCGGCATTTTCCTAATAATTACAAATTAGAAGATACGATAATTGTAAATGCTGGAACAGTTTCATCTTATAAGACAAGAGCAGGAGGACCAAGAACTTATAATATTATAAAAATAAGGAAAAAAAAGAATATTACTGTTAAAACCGTTACTTTAGATTCTACGGATCATAAAAAATGGGGGAGACAGACAGAAACATTTTCTATAGCAAAAACAACTCGCTTAGTACAAGCAAGCCCTGTAAAGTTTAGAATTGTACAACTCAGTAATACTCACATTAGTGAAAAGAATAATATTTACAATGCTCAAGCAATGGCAAAAGCACTTATTCTTATAAATAGACTACAACCTAATTGCATTGTTCATAATGGAAATATTACTAGTCATGGTCGTCTTGAAGAATATAAAATGGCGAAGCAAATTTTTGAGGATTACGAACCAAAACTAATAGCAGTTGCAGGTCCTCGAGATTTACTTGGTTTGGGCTATGAATATTATACTCATTTATATGACCAAAATAAAATAGTAGATTTCGGACAAGTTGCATTTTATAGGTTAGAAAGTGCACAACCAGAGGAATGGGAAGGACATATAGGTAGAAAACCCTTACGCAAATTTGAAGAAACAACAAGGAAATTTTACAAGAATGATGATAAGAAGATTCAAGTTGCTGTAATGCACCATCATTTAATTCCAATTCCTAAAGTAAGGGAAAACTATGTGGTAGAAGATGCTGGAGATACTTTAAGAGCAATAATTAATTCTCCTATAAAACTTGTATTAACTGGTTTCAAGCATATTTCTTTTACAACAAGGCTTAACAATACTATTTTTGTAAATGTAAACTCTCTCTCTAGTTCGATCATTCGCTCAAGAGTTGGAAATTCTTTCAACGTAATAGATATTTTAGAGAACGAAGGAATTATTGTTAGAGAAATCAATGTTAACTCTGGATCTAAAAAG
>JAMOVR010000288.1 GCA_027061945.1 Candidatus Heimdallarchaeota archaeon | reverse complement strand
AAAAGAGGTCGGCCCTGCCATAGCAGAAATTTGGGATCATGGGTTGGAGCCGTTGGTTTGGAATCCCAAGTTGGCAATGGTTGCTCAAAATCATATTAAAGATATGTTAACATATTTATATTATTCTCATATTTCTTTGGAAGGCTTCACCCCAATTGATCGAATGAAAAAAGAGGGTATCACCCCTTTATTTTGGTCTGAAAGCATGGGTGCAGTGGCGTTTGAAAATGTCATTTCAGCAGAAGAAGCTGCTAATTTGATATTGGATGGGCTTTTTAGTGATGCATTTGCAGGAGGGGAAGAGGGTGCTCCTCTTTTGGACCATGTTCTAACAGAAATTGGGCTCAATTTTTTTGGCGGAAGACTTTCTTTCGATGATGTAGATTTAAATGTCTTTGTATTTACAGCAGATTTTATAATACCTGACCCAAGAATGGACATGGAAATAAATTCTGGCGTAAGCCCATTTGAGATGGCGGGACATAATGGCAGTACGCTTATCTGGGGCAGGGTGTACAAAGATTTAAATGAGAATGGGCAATATGACCCAGGCGAAGGGCTGCCCAGGCAGACAATCACTTTGCATGGTCCCTTGGGTGTATATGGGCCAGTTGATCCTTCTTGGGTTATTGTGACAGGTAATTGTGGATGTTTTATGAAAATTTTACCCAGTGGCGAGTATGATATAGAATTCAATTTTGAAAGCTTTAACTATTATCAATCCCTGTATCTCGGGCAGGGTGTCTTGTTTTATTCTTTTGATATTGCAATAACTGATTCATAAGTACTTTTAAAAATATTCGAATATGGTTCCTAGTTTAGGACGTTTAATGTTTATCATCATCGGGGTAATGGTATTGATTTTAGTAGGATATTATTATGTTGGGCTATTGAAAAAAGAATATGCTAGTAATTGCTTGAGTTTTTCGTTGGCCTCAATAGAGTCTGCTAACGATTCTTCTAAAAAAGAAAATAGAATTTTGGGTTTGATCTCTTACGTTAGCTATATGAATAAAATAATTGATAGAAATCCTGGTTATTGGAAACCCATTTATAAGGTATTTCATACTCAGGCTTCTTTACTTCTTTTTCAAGGGAGACCATGGGAGGCAGCTGAAAAGCTAAAAAAATCCTTGAAGTTCCATCCTTATTATTCTTCTGCCTATAAAATGTTGGGTAATATAAAGGCGTTGCTTGGCCTTGATAAAGGAAAAGAGGCCTGTTACAGAGTACACAAAATTATATTCCAGTCCCAAAAACCATCCAAACATGATATTGATGCGTGTTTAAATCTCTAAAGCGAAGGAGCCGGATCATTTTTATGAAGGTAGTGAAAATTTTTGTGCAAGGTTGTTGTGTCTTAGCCATTATATTAGCGGTTGGTACTAGTTTTAGCCAAGCTGATAGAATCTTTGGTAAGGGAAAAAATATAAATATAACAGAGCATGATGTTAAAGTGTTTAAGAAATTTTTGGTACCTAAGAATATTGAGCCAACAGAAAAGGCCTTGTTTGAAGCGATTCTTAAAACAAAACTCTTCAGTTTGGCCGCAAAAGAACAAGGTTTGGATAAGCGTCCAGATATCCAAAAAAGACTGCAGCTTGAGAAAGAGAAGGTTCTTGCACAGGCTTACATAATGGACTACTTGGACAAACACTTAAAAATAGATGATCAAGTCATAGAATCATACTACCTGTCTCATATTGATGAATACACCTTACCTGTCAGGCTTAAATTGTATAGGCTGGTAGTTACTAGTCAGGAAGAAGCGGATAAAATCCGTTTGGAGGCACAAAAAAATCCTCAAGATTTTCCCAAGCTTGTAGAGAAGTATTCTATAGATCCCGGTACCAAATGGAAAAAAGGTAATATGGGGCTTGTATTGCTGGACAAGTTAAGACCGGAGATAAAAGAGGCGCTCAAGGATCCCAGGCCTGGTATGGTATCCAAGCCAGTAGCACTTCATGGTTTTTATTATATTTTTTGGGTGAAAGAAATGGAGCCCAAGCGTACTATTCCGCTGGAAAAAGTAAAATCAGAATTGAAGGAAAAAATAGCTAGTCAAAAGAGGCAGGAGGTGCTGCAGGCAAATATGGCTGAACTCCAGAAAAAATATGAGTTCAATTGGGAACCTGAGGTTCAAGGAATAATGCAACAAAAACAGCAGCTGAGGTTGAAGTAGTGAATAGCCCACGCCTATTCCTCCATATATTTTTTTGTATTTTCATCCTGTTGGCGGTCTTATCCTCAAATTTTTTTTTGACTAGCTGTACAGGAAAAGAAGACAAGCAGGTTCCTCGATTTTCATCATGGAGCCCTGAAGCCGATAAGAAGGCGGATACGTCCTTAAAAATGGCATTTGACCAATACTGGCTGGCTAGGTCTAATCTTGATTGGCCAAGGTTGTACGCTATGGAGGCCCCTCACATAAAGTGGGCCTATAGTGAAACTGATTTTTTCAGAAAGTTTGGAAGAGCTGGCAAGGTTATTAGTGTAACGGTATTGGATATTGACAAGCTGCACCCTAAGGTGGTAGATGCCAAGCTTAAGATCGTGGTTAAAAGCCCTTTTACTGGAAAAGAAGATACCTTGTATCCCAGGGACCGCTGGATAAAGGTTGATGGCACTTGGTATCATGTGTGGAAAATACCGCTGTTAGACAAATTTGCGTAGCTGGTATGCAAGTTGCTTTTAATATACATCAACACGAAATAGCAAACTGCTTTGGTTAGATTTGTCCATAATGCAAATTTTGCACGAACACTAAGGTTAAAATTAAACAATCTCATGACGAAGGGGGGTGAGCACAAGGGTAGGGCAAAAAGGTTAGAGTAAAAAATTTAGGACCAGTTTAAGAAAAAGAAAAAAATAAGGAGGAATAAGAATGATTAGGAAATTAGGATTGATGGCTGCCTTGCTTGCGTTCACTTTTGTGGCAATGGCTCCGTCAGCAAATGCTTACAATGAAGCTGACCACGTTTATGTGGCTGCCAATGGTGTTGGCGATGCCTTGGTGTTTCCTACTTACATAGTAGGCGGGACTTTGAAAACCACTATTCGTGTTATCAATACCTCTAATAAATACAGTGTTGTTGCAAAAGTGGTTTTTAGGGAAGGCCATAGTTGCTGTGAGACCCGCGACTTTTTTATTTATCTCTCACCCAATGATGTCTGGACAGCAGACATTATTGACAAGAACCATAAGGTTGCAATTGTAAGCAATGACGATAGCTCACCGATAGTTCCATTGGAAATTAATACTGCAACGTCATGCAATGGTTTGGACGATACGCATGGCATGGTTGAAGTATATCAGGCTTTTGCCTTTGCAGACTTCAGGGGCGGTGAGGATTGTGAAGATATGATCAGAACACCAATCCCAAAACAGCTTATTAAGGATGCTTATAATGATCTTCCTGATGCCTTCTCTCTGGATGTAGATTGTGAATATGGTTATGTATCCCGTGAATTTGAATCTGGTGACAAGGATTATTGCGTCCGTATATATACTTCAAAGAATGTGCTTGCGGGTGTAGAAGAAATAATTGATCCTGCCTCTGGCATGGTTTTGCCACAGCCTGCTACAGCATTGGCCAATAACTGTAATGCTGACAAACTCCTGGTTAATCTGGAAACCCGATGGGATAATTATGGCAATAATTCTGAGTTTGAAATTCGGGCAGCATTAGCCAAAGAGGCAATTCATATTCCTTTCAGAAGTGATAGCCTCAATTCAACCTTGGCCGTGTTGAGTTTCCCTGCTAAGCTGAGTTGTTGTGTTAGCGGTTCTGATGACTGTGATGGCCAAGTCTCTACGTGTGATAAAGTTACCAGACGTGGTGATGAGTGCTTGAATAATAATTCTGCTGTAGATGGAGATTATGATTGTCTGCATATGAAGGAACATGCTACCGAATGGGCAAATTCCTCTTATGATATGAAGGAGAATACTCCAAAGAGGGATGATCCTGTGTTCTCTCCAGTTCCACCTAGCGGAGAGCGTCCACCATTGGTTAATTGTGTGGAAATCCTTAATCTCAAAAATTTCAACGGTGTTGATATAACAGCTGGTTATACTGAGGGCTGGATCCGTTTGGCCATGACAGATGCCCTTTATCAGCGTTATGGAGCTACAGAGCAGTTAGGTAAATATGTTTACTATAATGGTTCAGCTGTTATTCCTACTTATGTTGAAGTAGGCAATAGCGATATTTCATGGGTGGGTGCAAGCTATGATTGTGCAAACGTAATAGTAACCACAGATGCTTCTACAGAAAACGGTGAAGCACCAACATTCGTTGAATGTGGCAACTTTGAGAATTGCAGTTACCAGGTTATTTCACCTAACATGATGCCATGTTCTGACTAAACATTAGTTTCATAAGTCTAAAATCAAAAAGAGGAGCATTATGCTCCTCTTTTTGATTTTTAAAAAATTTCCGTCTTTTTTTGAATAAAATAAAATGTATTAAAGGTTTTTATATACTTGCTTTCTATAATTTGTTAATGTATGAATTTACCTACTTTCTATTCATATAGAGTCCAGTCAAGGAATCTTTAAAAAGGTTGAATGCTTAAATTATGCTTCATGAATCC
Organism: Candidatus Heimdallarchaeota archaeon; assembly: GCA_027061945.1. Lineage (GTDB taxonomy): Archaea > Asgardarchaeota > Heimdallarchaeia > Heimdallarchaeales > JAJRWK01 > JAJRWK01. The sequence continues at coordinate 1,576 of JAMOVR010000288.1, read as the reverse complement.
TTTAATATCATTATAATTGGTTGAAATCATGGAATTTTATAAAAGTTGATTAAGATTGAGTTTCTCACGGAGAGACGGCCTTAATTTTGCATATTTCTTGATTATATGTTGCCAATGTTTTTTTATTTTTTATCATTATAAGGTCGATTATATACTAGAGTATTGGAAAACAATTTAATGATTTTTTTGTGGAGGTGTCCATGTTTAGAATAATTATTTTAATTGTATACAGCTTTTTTATGATGTCTTATGGATCATCAAGTGAAGCAGTTGGATTGGTTGTTGGTGATTGGGATTATTGCTCATCCTCAAATCCTTGCAATGCAGGGGAAGGCGACTGTGATAGCGATTTAGACTGTGTTGCAGGTCTAAAATGTGTTAAAAATGTGGGTCCGGAATATAACTTTGCTAAAGGAGTAGATGTGTGTGAAGGAACGCCTTCTCATCCAAATAATCAATCAAACCAATCAACTGGGGGCAACAATGATAATCCTGATTGGGCAGGAGGCGGAGTTCCACCGGGAACTAATCCAGGAACCAGCAATTCTAGTGGAAGTGGAGGAAGCTCTATTTCAGGCATAGATTGTTCCAACCCATTTCAGGCTGCTTTGCATCCAGAGGTTTGCTCAGGTGTTGGATCAAATAACAGTGGCTATGGATCACCCAATGATGGACGTTCTACAGGTTCAGTTTGTGGTACTCGTCTAAATCCAGGTGATGCTTATTATTGTTGGAATTGTGGACCTTGTAATGAAGGCGAGGGAATATGTACTAAGCATTCACAGTGTAAATCAGGCTTGGTTTGCAGCAGTGCAGGAATTTGTGTCAAACCATAAAGGAGATGAAAACGATGAAAAAGAATATTTGTCCTACATCTGCCTTGCAATTAATGGTGATTATCGCGGTAATTTATGCTATTTTGTTGATTGCAGGTAATACTAGTGCGGAGATCTTGGTAGACATGTCACAATCAATAGGCAAAGTGGTGTCTACCAGCCCGGCTCAATTCAGGATTAACCATATTGACGTTGGTTTCCCCAATCCTCAAACAGGCCGTATGGATCATATGTTTTTGGACGTGGTGTTTGAATGGGATCCTATTACCCTATCGTTAAAACCCGTTGATATCGTAGGCTGTCAGAGTGGAATGCTTAGGGTTCAAGTGGGTTCTTCTATAACAGGGGAACCCTTGCAAGGTGCAGTTGTAAAGGTGGGAGATAAGTCCATTGTAACAGATGAAGATGGTATAGCCAGATTTGATAGACTGATCAATAAGCAATTGGTGGTTCGAGTTGAAAAACAGGGTTATGAGTCTGAAGGAATGATAGTTGAGATCCCTTGCGGTCAATGGATGAAAAAGGCTGTTCGTTTACTTCCTATTCCAAAATAATATTAAAACAGTCTGCAAAATTTTCGTCTTGACTAGCATAAAACTCAAAAGGGAAAAACAAAAAGTCCTTAATCAAACAACCCTCTTTGTTTAAAAGGCGTTTCAGCTTGTTTGTGAGCCTGGGTTTTTGAAGAGTCTTTATTACTTTTCTTGACTATGACTCTGCCATATTCACCGTCAAAACCA
>JAMOVR010000287.1 GCA_027061945.1 Candidatus Heimdallarchaeota archaeon | reverse complement strand
CACCCGGCCGCTATGGTCCTGGCGAGCCAGGACTTGCCAGCCTTCGCGAGCACAGCTCACTACCAACTGGCACGCCAGCCGGCTTGACTTACGGTCACGACGGCACAAACCAGCAAAAACATTTCAACACAAAAACAATAAATGCTTTGCGAAATTGACATTAAAAATCTATAACTTGAAATGTGAACTACTACCCCTTTTTTAGTATTGCCTACACTCAATCATATTGAAGTATAGAATTTACAGATAGTTGTTCATCAACCTAATTATGGGAGAAGACTTCATACCGATAAAGTTAAACTATTGAATTTTCTTCATAATCTTGTTAAAAAATAAGTATTAAAATACTAGGCAATACTTATATTTAATGGCTACATATTGTTTCTAAAAGGTTTATTAGAGATAAAGACATTTGTTTCATTTTTGAAACAAGTAATTTATACGATTTTAAGGGAGTAATTTTAAATCTGCATAAATAATGATACTAATCAAATGACCAAAAAAATACTATTCGTAATTAGTATCTTAGGAATACTTGTTTTTTCAGGTGTGGGTATACATAAGGTGTCTGCAGGAGCGGGACAAATCCAAAGGCTATCTTTTCAACCGGAAATGAATGTTGTTCTTTATTTTATAAATTATAATGAAAGTTTCATAGATACTAATACTTTAGAAAACGCTCTTCCACATGAGATTAACAAAACCTATTATTACCAAGCAAACGGTAATCTAATTTACAATGTTAGATATCAATATTTATTTGCAAACAGTAGTTATACTGCAAACTTTAATTCATTCATAGACAACCAAAAAACTCTGGACTGGACAAGTGATCTTAACCAAACTGCTTTAGAACAGCAAAAACAAGACTTTAAGAGAATGAATATTTTTACACAAAGAGAAGGTTATGCAATAGACGCCAGATCCACAGAACAGTACCTTGCATCTCACTTACCATTTACCTCATTACCAGATAAAAATAGGTTTTACCTGTTTGTACTTAACTTATCAAGATTAGATAGTGGATCTTATGATCATTGGTTTAATTTAACTGAAGTAGATCCAGATTCAGGGAAAGCGAGATTTTATTGGAGACTTGAATGGGACTACCCATTGAATTATGGTGTTAAATTCCCATATGCGGCATTTACAGAAAAAACAGGAATTGCATTCATAGATCCAACTGCTTTTCAATGGTACTTAAAGTGGCGTGCTATTTGGAATAATATGTCTTCTCCTCATCCATCTTATTTCAATGATTTAGATTACTTAGTGGCAAATGCAGCTACTTTTACAGATAAGCAAAACATTGTTACAGATACTGTCCGAGAATGGGTGTCAGATTGGGTGGTAAATATATTCAACGAACCTAAAGGGCCCGTAGAAGAATATCCTGCATTAGGTTCTTCAATGAGTATTCAACTAAGGGTTTTTTATGATGGAAATAATACTGTGTTTCCCGCTACAAAACTTGAATGGATAATCAATAAAGACGTAACTACGGAGATATTTTCAAATGTAATTAAAACAACAAATATTGAAATGTCTGTTATTTTCACAGATATAAACAAAGATAGTTATATTATGCATGAACTAGAAAACGCGAAAAAAAATTATACCGACATGTATCATGTCCCACCTCCTTTTGAGAATTGGAGCTATTATTCCGGGATTACTTTGTATTCAAACATATACAATGAACCAGAGAGGTATTTTAAGTTAGATGCCGCTGATACAACAGTAATGGGAGTGATCTTTTTATTTGAAAATGCTAGTTTCACAGATTATTTTGTCCCTTGGACTGGTAACTTATACACTGGGCTTGGCGGAGGAGGAAAAGTAGTAATTCTTTATGAGCTAAACCGTGCATTTATGCCTGATCATGTTACGCACAAAGAAGGTCTCAGTAGCATTTTAATTCATGAAATAGGTCATGCAGTAGGGTTTCCTCATCCGTTTTATGATACTTTTACATCTGATTTTGCATCTGAAGTAATGGGTTATTATCCTGGGGCATATAATTTTAGTCAATTATTCACTGAAATATATTACCGTAACATGGTAGATGAAAAAATAGTAAAGTTCCTTAATGAATACAATCAAAAATATGATGAATGGGAAAAAGACCCTGATATTGTCTTACAAGACAGATTATATCAAAGCTGGGCTTATTTTAATGAAACTGTTCTTCTTCATGAACAAAAAGATTATTTGGCAGCATATGAAACAATAAACACTGCATTTAACAAGCTATATGGTATAACACCAACAAACACTACTTCAACTACTGAGAATATAACTACTATAACACCAACGTATTCTTCTCCGATGCCTATAGATAATAACGACGAAAACAGTTTCTTACCCTTCTCTTTAATGGGAGTCGCAAGCGGAATTATCTCTCTAATCATAATAGTAAAAAAGAAGAAATAAAAATATGTAAGTAAATAGTTTTAACTTTAACTTTCTCTGCGGGAAATCCCCTTTTGGAAGGGAGGGGATGAAAGCCGAAAACATCATATGTTTTTTTGTATATTTTTTTCTTGCAGGGCTGGGACGGCCCGTAGCGCCTGTGGAGAGAGTCTCCTCTGTGAAGCAGGAAGCCCCTAGCAAAAGCAAGGGATAGTTCACCTAATTTCTCTCTATTTTTACTTCTTTTTTATTATGCATCTGTTTCTTATTTTGTTTTTTTCTAATAAAAAAATGCTCTCATCGATTTGTTTATAATTATAAGTGGGAAAAAAGATATTGAAGTATTATGACACACGGTCGTCTCCAAAACGCAGGAATAGTAAGGAAAAAGACCCCTAAGGTCCCTGCCCGCGAAAGGCATACACCGATTCCACGCGTTAGCCTGCGAAAAAAATATTATAATCGATTTATTAAGGGTAAACCATGGGGTCAACCACAAAAAAGAAGAAGATAAGGAATAAAACTGTTAATTCCTATTGGACGGGCTGCTTTTAAGCGGCCATCCTTATATTTCTCCCTAACAACAGTTTTTTGAGTTATAAATATTCTTTTTTTAATTGAGACAAGCACAACTAAGAGTTAGATCTTGTTAAGACTGGTGCTTTTCACCCGGCAGTACAAAAACAATATTCGAATGGAGTGATTAAATGCAAGAGCTAAAAACTAGTAAAGATGCATTGATGGAAATAAAAGACACATTACTTGAAATGGTAAAAAAAGGGATCAATCCTCGAGACCAAGTAGAATCAATTAAGCGCCGGGTAACTAGTAAACATAAAGACCCTCACCATCCAAGAAATAGTGAAATTTTAGCAATAGCTAGTCCCGAAGAAAAAGAAATTTTAGCGCCAATATTAAGAAAAAGAGTCGTTCGAACACTCTCAGGGGTAGCAGTAGTAGCAGTAATGACTGCACCCTTCCCTTGTCCTCATGGACGATGTATTTATTGTCCAGGAGGCCCAAGCTGGGGAACTCCTCAGTCTTATACGGGGAAAGAACCCGCCAGTATGCGTGCAAAAATGAATAATTACGATCCTGTTAGACAAGTAAAGCAAAGACTAGCACAATTAGAAGCTAATGGGCATGATACTTCCAAAATTGATATTATTGTGATGGGGGGAACTTTCAATTCAACACCTAAAGAATATCAAGAAAATTTCATCTTAGGGGTTTTTGAAGCATTAAACGGCGTAAAATCTGAGACTTTAGAAGAAGCCCATAGGATTAATGAGACCGCCAAACATCGTTGTGTAGGAATGACCATAGAAACTAGACCTGATTGGCTAAAAAAGCATCAAGTGAGAGACCTTTTACGTTTTGGAGCTACACGGGTAGAAGTTGGAGTACAAACCTTAGATGACAATATTTTAGAAATTGTAAAAAGAGGTCATACTGTTAAGGACACTGTCGAAGCTTTTGAGAATCTTAGGAATGCCGGTTTTAAGATCACTGCACATATGATGCCAGGGTTACCGGGAAGTAGTATTGAGAAAGATGTTGATGACATTCGGAGATTATATTACGACCCCAGATTCATTCCAGATGAAATCAAGATATATCCCACCCAAGTAATTGAAGGAACCCCCCTTGAAAAATGGGTTAAAAAAGGCAAATATACACCTATTGATGATGAATATGCGTTTGAAGTAATTTATCAGGCTAAAAAAATAACCCCTACTTTTGTAAGGATTAAGAGAGCCTTAAGGGACTTACCAGCCACTCTCGTAGAATATGGGCCAAGAAAAGGAAATGCACGAGAGATAGTCCGTAAAAGAATGGAACTACTTGGAGAGGCATGTCGGTGTATTAGGTGCCGCGAAGTAGGTCATCAAACTTATTATCGGGGAAAAACATTGAATGAAGGGGCTATAGAGTTAGTCAAAAGAACGTACTTTGCTGCAAGGAAAAAAGAATATTTTCTTTCATTCGAAGATGTAGAGAACGATATTCTACTTGGATTTTTAAGACTACGATTATTACCAGAAGATACTTACATATCAGAGTTACGTGGTAATGCAGTAGTTAGAGAATTACATGTTTATGGGCAAGCAATACCAATTGGGGAAACGCCAACTGCTGAAAAAACAGCACAACATAAGGGATACGGGAAGAAGTTGCTTCGAAAAGCTGAAGAAATTGCTGTTGATAATGGATACGATGGCTTAGCTGTAATCAGCGGAGTAGGTGTGCGTCAATACTATGCTAAACAAGGATATCAAAAAATAGGATATTATATGATCAAAAAATTTTAATTAACTTTAAAAACAATTAAAGAGATGCACTTGTTTCTTTCATAGTTCTAATGAATTATGACAAACAATGAAGTAGTTATTCATTGCGAAAGCAAGAAGTAGTTTACTCGAAATGTTTAGATAGTCTCGATAATGAAAAAAATAAAGGGAGAAACATCAATGTCTTATAACGCCTCTACGCGAGAAAAAAAACATGTTCATGATGAATATCACTTAGGACTTGAGAAAGTAAGGGAAAAATATGGCTCGGTAAAATCTGTTATCAATGACTTAAAAAAATTTGTTAAAAATACTCAAGCTGTAATCTCTAATTTTGATTATAATAACCCTTTTGCATTTTACGAGAATGTTTGGCTTTTAAGGGCAGATGCTGAATTCTTAGTTGCACGTATTACTTTTGGAGAATTAAGTAACGAAGTAAAAAATATTTCTGAAAAGACTTTGTGGAAAGAAGCATTCTATAAGGGAGCAAAAACGCCACGAAATATGAAACAATTAAAGCACACGTTAGAACAAATAGAAGAATTAATAACTAGCACATTACAGCATATAGAAAATAACGAATGGGAAAAAGTATATAGAAACCTTTGGAAAGCAAAAGAACTTCTTTCCAGAGCCTTACAGAGAACAATAGAAAAGAAAAATTTCCAAACCTCTAAGATCGATCTCAAACAATAAAGATCTGAACGCTTTTATAGAACATCACGAACTTTTTCTTTTCTTTCCTTTCTTTTCTTTTTCAGACCTCTAGGGTTCTTCTCAAACTTTAATATCAGTTTTGAGGATTTTTACGCTAAATTTGTTTCCAGACCTCTAGGGTTCTTCTCAAACGCGGAATGGTCGGGGGTCGCATACGTAGCGAATTACTCGTTTCCAGACCTCTAGGGTTCTTCTCAAACGGACTGTTCAGCGAGGATTCGAAGTGGGGTTCGCTTGTTTCCAGACCTCTAGGGTTCTTCTCAAACCAATGGATTTTATTTTTTCCGCCAATCTTTGTCCTAGTAGTTTCCAGACCTCTAGGGTTCTTCTCAAACAAAGAACATTTATTTAAAACTATTAAGCATAAGAAAGTTTCCAGACCTCTAGGGTTCTTCTCAAACCATTATTATCCATCCACCTCGAAAGTGTCCCAAAAAAGTTTCCAGACCTCTAGGGTTCTTCTCAAACATTATGGATACAGACCAAACTATAATGTTTCTAATGGTTTCCAGACCTCTAGGGTTCTTCTCAAACGATTTCAGTAGGCCAAAAACTAGATGCATTCGAGGAGTTTCCAGACCTCTAGGGTTCTTCTCAAACTAATGTGTAGGGTTGCGGTTAAAACTCTGGTTTTGGGTTTCCAGACCTCTAGGGTTCTTCTCAAACCCCCTTTTTTTCTGAAGATCACAATTTGAGGGGCATGTTTCCAGACCTCTAGGGTTCTTCTCAAACTTCTTGTAAGTACTGTATTGCCTCGTAAA
>JAMOVR010000286.1 GCA_027061945.1 Candidatus Heimdallarchaeota archaeon | reverse complement strand
CCAAATACGAAAGAATATAGATTAAATATAGCGACATTTTCAATTGATAATAAAAAAATAATTACATTATCTACAATTAACAAAGATTTTGATACATATCCTTTCACAATAACAGAAATACGAGAATTTAGAGTAGAAGATGGAAAATTATTACGAACTTGGAAAATTTATAATAATAATGTTGGTGAGATAATCAGTAAAAATTCAATGAAATACGGGAATAAAATTTTTGATTGGTGTGCATTATGGTATCCAACAGAAGGAACCTTACTTCTTAAATCCCATTACAGTTTAGTCTATATTCAACAGTTAACATATGAAAAAACAACCGAGATAAATATTATTAGTAAATTATTCAATATTGGGCTATTATTTTCCATAATAACACTTTTAGCTTTTTATTATGATTCAACTACTAATCAAGATAAAAAAGAAAAGTTTATGTTAAAAAACGATAAAAAGAAAGAACTTTTACTAAAAGAAGTAAAAGAAAAGCTATTTAGAGGAATTATTATTTTGTTTTTTGGCCAAATAATTCTAGGAATTACAATGTTTCTTTATGTTTTGGCATCTGTCGTATACTATAACGTGATAATAGCTAGTTTCTTTAATTTATCAATTACAATTATTATTTTTGGAATAACTGATTTAACATTAGAAATGATTAAAATAATTGAAATTAATAATGGAAATAGATCTTACAAATATTATCTAATAATTACAAATATCTTTTTAGTAATATCCTCAATAATTACCTTGAATATCATGGGGATCCTGCCATGGAACCCAAAAATAATAAATATATCGTTAATATTCGCAATTTTTCTAGCCATGATTCCCTTGTCCTATGGGATATATCTTTCATTATTTAATCATATATTTCAAAAGTTTGAGCTAATTACAATCAAAAATAAAAAAGAAAAAATAATGGCAATAAAGATATACAAAACTTTCAGAAAGAACGTAAATCTATTAATTATTCTTGCAGGATTCACGTTCATTTATTTCATATCAAAAACACATCAGATAAGTTATGATTATACCGAGCAGCTTTTTTTGATAATGAAATCAATTATTGAAATAATTTTATTAGGATTAATTCCATACCACCTGTTCACATTATTTAATTTTATCAATGGAAATCTCCATTTTGAGAGGTAAAAAATGAAACAATACAAATAGTCATTTATAGTAATTAGGATGGTACGGAGGATCTTGTAGATCGTTCTGAGACCATCTCCCCTTGCATAAGCGAGGGGGAATTTACTTATAGGAATTATAGAAATAACCCAAAAACAAAACAATGAGAATTAAGATATTAACATAAATGAACTTTAAGGTTATTTTTCACAAATCATTATCTATACAACACGGAATAGAAGAAAAATATGAGAAACACTTAGATGAAAATTTAGAGGTTATTGATGCTATTAAAGAGACGTTAAAAAATACAAACGCATTTCATCTTATTTTTGATGAAAATAACAAATTCAAAACTGGTTTTTTATTTATTAGCAAAGGAACAGAATTACTAAGTACAAAACAGATAAATGAAAAAATAAAGAAATACCCTGAAATAAAAATTATACCAATATATCATGGGGGTTAAGAATAAATACAAATTCAAGAAGGCATTCCTTGAATTACATTAATCATTCTACTAAGTATTTTAAGTGCCGCATCATTTTGTTCCAATTTTAAACTTACTTCTAAAAAGTCACTATAATTCTCAAAACTACGAACCATATTTACTAATTCTTCAGCTTTTTCTACTGTAACAATCCTTAATCGAGAGAGATCTGTCTTATTACCAACAAACAAAACGGGTAAAGTGAAATCTTTATCGCGGTATACTTTTTTAAGCCATTTTTCAAGTCTAAAAACAGTATCAGGTCTTGTAATATCATAAAAGGCAATGACACCATTAAAACCTAATAATTCACGTCTTTCAGGAAAATAAGTTTCATGATCATGATCTACAAAATTAATAGTATAAATTGTTCCTTGATATTCATACTCAAAACTATTTCCTACAGCACCAAGTAAATTCAAGAATGTCGAACGACCTACAGAACGCTCACCTACGAGAACTATCTCAAGATTTTTATGAAGATTACTTACACTAGAAAAAGTAGAAATATCTTTTTCAATAGGCCTAAGTTCTTCTTCTAAAATCCCAAAACTATCTAAGTCATCGAACTCAGAGCCAATATTGGCTTGAGATAGTTCATCAACGTTAGAAAATCTTTCTTCTTCTATATCCTTAGCATAGGTTGAAAGAGTAGGTGGTTTAGGTATGTTATGAATACTTGGTGGTTCTTGAGCTCTTGATTCTTCACCACTGCTATCTCTTAAAGAGTTAATAAATCTCTTTTCGATTAGTTCACGTAAAGAACTAACATTTTTTACATTTTCAAAAGAATTAATAATCTCTTCAATTTCTTCAGGCTCTAAATATTCTAGTTCATCCTTAATTAGAAAAGAGATTACCTGTGTTTCGGTTTCATAGAATTCTAATACTTTATAATAATCGTCTTCGCTAAGTTCTCCTTTTAATAATGCATTATATTTATCTTGAGCCCAGCGATATAGTTCCGTTAGATAAATCTGCCATTGTTCTTTTGTCAATTCTATATCCCAATACCTAATTACAGCTTACCCCTAAAAGTATAACGCATCTATTAAAGTGAAATTAATAACTATTCTTTTTAAAAAACAACACATGGTAGAAAATGTAGTGTGAAAAAAAGCACACACCCTCCCCTTAATTTCCATTGGAAATAGTATTTGCAATGGAAGAAGAAAAAAAAACTATTCTAGAAAAGAGTTAAATTTAAATAATTTATTTTCCTTATGGGAGGGGGGGAAAAAAAATTGTTACACTACAATACGTCTAAAAAATAATTTTTATTTTTATTTAGATTTCTAGTTCCAATAGAAAAGATAGGGTGTGTGTCTAGATCGATTTTTTAATTCTGAGCTGTGATAAATACTATTTTAAAAAAACACCTTAATTTCTACTGGAACCAATAGACGGACTAATACTAGTGGATACACGTGGATAAAACTTGAGATTCTTTAACAAAAAATCGTCACCATTGAACCAATGCTATCCGTGTATTACTGCCCTTCTTAATAACTAGTTACATTCCTAACAAGTGAAAAAAAATAGACGGTGAAATAATGAGTGGCGCTGAAGACTTAGAAGCGATATTTGATCGTTTCTCAAAACAAACAAATCCTATCTTTAAAAAAAGAGACGTACTGCGCCACACGTACGTCCCTGATCGTTTACCCCACAGAGAAGAACAATATCGAACTTTAGCACATGTACTAGCTCCTGTAATGGCTAATGAGACCCCCTCAAATGTTTTTCTTCATGGAAAACCAGGATCAGGGAAAACTGCTGTTACTAAATTTGTATTAAATGTGCTAAAAAGGAAGGCAGAAAAAGAAAACATTAACATGATGTTTTCTTATGTTAATTGTCAATTAATAGATACTAGTTACAGAATTTTTGCTCATTTAGCTCAAGATCTTGGAAAATCTGTACCAATAACTGGTTTACCAACTGATGAAGTATTTAATTTATTTAAACAAGCATTAGAAGAGAAAAAAACAATGCTTGTAGTTGCTTTAGATGAAATAGATTTAGCTGTGAAAAAATCTCCTGATATTTTCTATCCCTTAACAAGAATAAATTCTGACTTAAAACATTCTAAGTTAAGCATTATTGGAATTACCAATGATGTTCATTTTAAGAATAAATTAGATCCTCGAGTAAAGAGTTCTCTTACTGAACAAGAAATTGTTTTTCCGCCTTATACTGCTCCTCAATTGGTTGATATCTTAGTGGAACGTGCAAAAGAAGGATTTCATGAAGATGTTGTAGATGACGCCGCAATAGGATTATGTGCTGCTTTAGCGGCCCAAGAGAATGGAGATGCAAGAAGAGCTTTAGATTTATTAAGAGTTGCAGGAGAGTTAGCTGAAAGAGAAGGTGCATCTCGAGTAACAGAAGAACATGTAAGAAAAGCTTTAGAAGTAATTGAAAGAAATACTGTAGCTGAAGTCCTTACGACGCTCCCTATACAATCAAAGGTTATTTTACTAGCTATATACAATTTATCAAAAGAAAAAATAACTGATGAGATAACAACAGGCACTCTTTACGAAGAATATTGTAATGTATGCAATGATATCGGTCTCGAAAAACTAACACAAAGGAGAGTTGGAGATTTAGTAAATGAATTAGATATGCTTGGAATGGTAACATCTCGAGTGGTAAGTAAAGGAAGATATGGTCGAACGAAGATCGTCTCATTGGCGGTTCATGCTGAAGAAATTAAAAATGCATTAGAAAAAGACTATAGATTAGGAACACTACTTAATAGTTGATTTTTCACACTACATTTTTTATATAATGCTTGTTACTTACTTATTCTAGTTTCTAAACATTATACTCATAATTTTATTTTTTTACATGCTCTAAGCTTTTTAAGCATATGTGTAAGAAGTTTCCCTCTTTCTGAAAAGAGATATGTAAACCATGATTTGAAGTTAAGCAACAGGGTGTAGAATATTGATGTCCAGTATGCTGGTTGAAAATATATAGTATCTTGAACGCTTCAATAAACATATTAAATAAAAGACTAAAATTTATAACCAACACTCTCTCGCGGACACGGAGAGTATAGGCACAAAATGCCATAGTGTTCGCTTATGTTTATATGGCGTTCAACATTAAGACTTTAGTTATTGGAATATGTCAAACATACTAATTAGCCAAGTCAGTCATACATTAATACGATGAAAAAATTTCGATTATACATTAATCTTTCAAAAAATTGTTTGTTTTATTTTTGTTTTATTTGAGATAAAAAATGTGACTAAAAGAAGTATTTATACATTAGTCCTTTTTTTTCCTACTTGCGGAGTAAAGCCCGCTATACGTACCTCGCAGCTATTTGATCTTAAAACGGCTGTAATAAAGCGGGAAACCTCCGAAATCTAGATCTTTGCGAGGTGACATAATGGGTAAAAGAAAGTATCATGCCCCACATCGAAGTACACTAGGCGTTAGAAGAAAAAGAGCTAGTAGTACAAAACCGAAGGTAGGAGGATGGCCGCCTTATTCAGGAAATCCCAAATTATTAGGATTTCCCGTAATCAAGGCCGGTATGACACAAATCCTAACAAAAGAAGATAATAAAGCAAGTCACAGACATGGGACTGAAAAGTTAGAAGCTGTTACTATCTTAGAAGCCCCGCCAATTGTATTGTTTGGAATTAGAGGTTACAAGTACACTCCTTACGGCAAGAAGATAATTGCTGAAATAAAAACAGAAAGTCCTTACAAGTATATGAAAAAATACAAGTGTTTACCAAAAGAGTACAAAGAAGAAGAACAACTTGAAAAATTCAAACAAAAGATTAACGAAATAAATGAGATTCGTGCTCTTATTCATACACAGCCTGCATTAACTAGGATTGGTACTAAAAAACCTCAAATCTTTGAGATACCGATCGGTGCAAATAGTGTTCAAGAGGCTTTTGAATATGCTGTGAACAAAATAAAACAAGAAATTCAAGTTGATGAATTTATAAGCGCAGGCGATTATGTTGATGTTATTGGTATCACTAAAGGTAAAGGATTCCAAGGACCTGTAAAGAGACATGGTATCAAAATACTTCCTAGAAAAACCAAAGGTGAGAAAAGGGCTGTAGGTAGTATTGGTGCTTGGCATCCTGCAAGAGTAACATGGACAGTACCACGATACGGTCAATTAGGATTCTTTAGAAGAACGGAGTATAATAAAAGAGTAATGCAGATCGGTTCTGATGGTAAAGAAGTAACTCCTAACGGAGGAATTCCTGGATATGGAATTATTGGTGGAAAAGCAGGAGTAACCAGATACGTACTGCTAAAAGGTTCTGTCCCAGGTGTCAAAAAACGTACTGTAATGTTAAGATTACCAATAAGACCTAAGAAAAGCACATTACCACCACCAACGATCACGTACGTTTCTACAGAACCGCAGAATTAAAGTGGAGGATGAAAGAAAATGACTATTACTGTACCAATTATTAACAAGAAAGGTAACAAAACCAAAAAGAGCATTGAGCTCCCTGCAGTATTTGAAACTCCTTTCAGACCGGATATAATTAAAAGAGCTGTTCTTTCAGAACAGACATATAAAAGGCAACCTAAAGGAGTTTCGCCACTTGCTGGAAGAATGGTAGCAGCTAGCAGTTATGGGCCAGGTAGAGGAATTTCAAGAGCACCCCGTTTTGGTGGTTCAAGGACACATCATGCATCTAAGGGTGCATTTGCTACGTTTGCTGTTGGTGGAAAAGTTGCTCATCCTCCACGTGCCGAAAAAATAATAATCGAAAAAATGAATCGAAAAGAGCACGATTTAGCTCTCAGGTCCGCAATTGCGGCTGCAATTAACCCTGATATCGTAGCTGCTAGGGGACATAAGATTGCTTCAGTAAAGACTTATCCAATTGTATTAGCTAACGAAGTTGAAGATATTAAGAAAACTAAAGATGTTTTCGAATTACTAAAGGCGTTACGACTGGAGGACGAGCTAAAACGTTCTGAAAAAGTAAGTATCCGTGCAGGAAAAGGAAAAATGCGGGGCCGAAGATATCGTAAACCTGTTGGCCCATTATTTGTAGTTGGAAGCATGGAATCACCATTAGCTAAAGCAGCTGAAAATATTCCTGGAGTAACAGTAAAAACAGTAATGAAACTTAAAGTAGAAGACTTAGCACCGGGAACACACCCTGGAAGGCTAACACTATGGACAGTTGATGCGATTAAAAGCATCGAAGAAAGGTGGTCCTAATGAGAGTTGACGAAATCATTATTGCTCCCCTAATCACTGAAAAAGTTTATGACCTCATTGAAAGAGAAAACAAGATTGCATTTGAGGTCAGTAAAAAAGCAAACAAGTATCAAATCAAAAAAGCAGTCCAAGAATTATACAACGTCGAAGTAATAAAAGTAAATACCCTAATTGGCCCTGATGGAAAGAAAAAAGCAATAATTAAACTTGGACCAAGCGATGACGCAGTAGACCTTGCAAGTAAACTAGGCCTACTCTGATTTTGAATAATGGAGGAATTAAAAAATGGGTAAAAAATTAATCGTTCAAAGAAGAGGCCGTGGCTCACCTACATTTAGGGCTAACACCCATAAAAGAAAAGGAGCTATTAAGTATAGAAAAATATCAAGAACCGAGATGGAAGGAGTAATTAAAGCAAGAGTCGTGTCTTTCGAACATGAACCAGGTAGAGGTGCTCCTATCGCGAAAGTGATCTTTGAAGATGGGCTTCAAAAATATATCTTACCAGCCGAAGGCCTCGCCCTTGGAGATACAATTGAATATGGTGCAAAGGCAGAAATTAAACCGGGAAATACTTTACCTTTATTTGCAATCCCCGCAAGAACCATGGTATATAATATTGAGTTACAACCTGGTGATGGTGGAAAACTAGTACGTTCTAGCGGTTCAAGCGCAATTATTAATGCTAAAGAAGATGACTGGGTATATATCCAATTACCAAGTGGAAGAATAAAGGCATTCCCATCATCATGCAGAGCAACTATAGGTGTGGTAGCTGGTGGTGGAAGAACTCAGAAACCATTCGTAAAAGCCGGTAACAAACATTATCATATGAAAGCAAAAGGACACAACTATCCTAGAGTAAGAGGAACTGCAATGAACGCGGTATCACATCCCCATGGTGGCGGTAGTCACCAAAGACCTGGTGGACCTACAACGGTATCTAGAAATGCTCCACCAGGACAAAAAGTTGGACTTATTGCCGCCAGAAGAACCGGTAGAAAAGTTGGTAGGCAGGCAAAAGAAAGACAAGTAGTTAAAAAGAAGAAAGGAAAACGCTAAAATTTTTCTCCTTATTTCCTTTTTACTTTTTTTATTAAGTTATTATTATTTCTAAATATAAATTCTTGTTTTTGAACTTGAAATCTCTCGGATAGATCAGAATACCATCGTGATTCTTCTTTTTCTTATACTTGGGGAAGTCCCGTCCCTCGTCTTTGTATTTAACAAAATCCCGCAACGCAAAGTGAAGTTTTCTCGCTATTTGCTGAAAACACCATACAGACGTCTCCTTCAGGAAAGAATAGTCTTTTCTCATAATCGTTATTTCTCTACACATGCCAGAATACCACAAAAACTCCCGTGTTTGTTCGTAGTGTTCTTTCTCTAAATTAAGCAACTTGTTCTATACGAAGCGAGTATTACCGATGCTTTGCCTTAACAATTGCGTCTTTCTATTACCCGCATATATCTTGACTTTGACTGTCGCCTTCATTTTCCTTTTTGCTCCTCTATATGGCAAACATCTATTTGATTTTTATGATGGGCATTCCTCCCACCACTAAATGTGGTGGGCTTCCTGCCCAAACTTATTGTGATTTTTTCGATTGTTTTTGTGAGTTTTTTGTATTATGGGAACGCATTCCGTAGAGTTTTCCAGCGAAATGAGACACATGGTTATCAAGTCTTCAATTAGTTCTTCTTGTGGGGTTTTTCGTTGTTTGTTTATGTTTACGATTTCTGTTCCGTAAGAAGTGAAGAATCTTTTATTGTTTCGAGACCGAACCTTGTTAGTCTGTCTGGGTAAGCGATTATTATTTTTTCTATTTCTTTGTTTATGACCATTTTCAATAGTTTTTTGTAGTTTTTTCTTTTTTCGTTCAGCCCGCTACCGATGTCTACAAGTATTTGTTGTATGCTCCATCCTTTTTTTCTGCGTATGATTTTATTAGTTTTACTTGTGTTTTTAGGTCGTTTTTTTGTGTGTTTGATGATACTCTTGCGTATCCGATGATTTTTCTGTTTTTGTTTTCTTTTTCTTTGATTCCTAGGATTCTTTTTATTTCGCTTTCAGGGATTCTTCTTTTTCCTCCTATTGTTCTGATGCACTTGATTTTTCCTGCTTTGTCCCATCGTTGTAGTGTTTTTACTGATACTCCTAGGATTTTAGAAGCTTTTTTTAAAGTATAGTGTTGCTCTATGGACACCAATGTCTATTTATGTCTTCTTAATGCATAACAGTTTCGGTAGGCGTTCTTTTTATATGAAAAAATAAAAATAAAGAAAAAAAATCTCATCATTCTTTAACTGCGTTCTTACGAATCGCATCAACCATGTCCATGATGTCTTTCATGATAAAAGACTCATGCCAGTCATTGTATTTTGATTTTTTATTTCTAAATAATTTTAATTTATTCATTACAACGTTTTTATTATCAAAATTATTTAGAACCTGTAGTATTATTACCAAAACAAATGCAAATTTTCTTTTTATTTCTTCAGGTGCCTCTTTTAATTCATCTTTTATAACATAAATTTCATCTATAATTGGTTCTATATTTTGTCTGAAATCATCAGCCGAAGAAGAGTTAATAGCCCTAATTAGCTCTTCTAATTTATCTTCAATTCTAATGATTCTACTTTCAATAGGCATGAAATCGCCTCATTAACAATTTATACTCCTAATCCTAAAAACTTCGAACGTAATTCTAAATAATTTTGAGGCAATTCTTCTTGAACAAATACATTTTCACTTCCCAAAAAGCTTTTCAAAGATTCAATGCTTTCTAACATTGAATCATTTGGTTTTACAACAAATAAACTAGTGTTTAATCCTTTTGAAGAGAGTTCTCTAAATGGAGTTAATAAATTAACTAGTTCTTCATATTCATCTGAATCCCGATTAGGTAATTGCTGACTCCAGGGATTCAAAGACAACATAATCTGATTTGAAGTTTCTATTAATCTAGCATAGTCTTCACCGTAATGAATAAATGCGCCATCAAAATATCCAATTTCTTTTTCAACAATTATTTCAGGTAATACTTTTACATTTCTTTCAGAATGAACTGCTCGTACAACTGTTCTTACTAACTGCTCAATATTACTAACTCTCATTTTTAACCAACGTTCATATAATATTTTAGAGCGTTTAACATAATCTAAACCAAAATCGCGATCAGTAATATTTGTCTCCATTGCAAAATTATGGCGACAAGTATCACAAAAACAGTATTCTTCATGAGGATATGCTATGTCCTTCAAGATAATACCTTCAACATCATAACTAGCAACTTCCTGAGCGACAGATCCTAAGTATTGCCAATACGTCTCCTGCCCAGGGCATACATAGCCATCCACAGGAATTCCACCACTTTTTACAATTCTAAAATTAGGATCTTTACCTAAAAAACGGTCAACATTACTATAAATTACCCCATACACTTTTATTCCTATATCATTTGCAATTGAAGAAACAACTGGGAAAAATCCTTCATAAGATGCATGTCTAGGTGCAGAATTACTAGGATAATAAGCAACTCCTTCAGGTGATTTAGCAACTATTGCTAAAGTATCAATATAGCCTCCATACTTGCCCAAAAACTCGTCAATAGGCATAGGCATTGTTAAAGGATCTAAAATTAAACCAAAACCACGGACAAGAATATCACGAGTTTCCATTGTGTATTAAACAATCGAAA
The DNA here is from genome assembly GCA_027061945.1 of Candidatus Heimdallarchaeota archaeon. Classification (GTDB taxonomy): domain Archaea; phylum Asgardarchaeota; class Heimdallarchaeia; order Heimdallarchaeales; family JAJRWK01; genus JAJRWK01. The sequence continues at coordinate 16,316 of JAMOVR010000286.1, read as the reverse complement.
AACCCAATAAAGCTTTTGCAAAAAAACATATTCTCCGCTAAATCAAACAGTTCTATATATTTAACATAATTAAAAAAATAATAACTAATTATCTAAAATAACAACTATTGTAAACACAAAAGTATTACCCTCTCAATACAAAATCATACAAAGGACAAGCTTCGTGATCATCAAAAAAACCAGAACTGAAAAGATGCATAAATCATAAACACATTCTAAACATAATTCCAACACATTATTGTGACCTAACGCAAATATAATATGGAAGATAATGGTATATTCATATGTCAAGAAATGCACGCCCCTTCCGGCGGGACAGAACCCGTCGAATGTTTTTTTGGGATAACGTGCGAAATGAGAGTGAAATAATGCGACTGTCTAATGTAAACAAACGACAGTCTTAAAAACTAGATAACAAGATAACAAAATGCTTGACATGAGTTCCCTTGAATGAGCTTCGCAGGATTTTTGCGGAGTGAGAGGGACGCTGAGCAGGAGCTCATTTCATGTTCACATCACTTAATCATGATCATAAAAGATCATGCTCAGCTTCATAGACCGTTGCTTCTGGTAGTGAATGTCGACAGGGACATGTCTCGAGTAAACCCAACACGCCAAAACGCGGCTGGTGGATGACTCGGCTCCAGCGCCGAAGAAGGGGGTGGCAAGCTGCCATAAGCCCCGGGAAGGCGCATGCATGCCTTCGATCCGGGGATTCCCGAATGGGAATCCCGCCTAGTCCCAAAAAGACTAGGCAGGCAGTAATGCCGGGGAACGCGCTGAACGAAAACATTCAAGTAAGCGCAGGAAAAGAAAGCAAATCGCGATTCCCTTAGTAACGGCGAGTGAAAGGGGAACAGTCCAAACCGAATCGTGCCTGGAAACAGGTACGACATGTGGTGTTGTGGACCAGTCCCAATGGCGTTCCTCCGAACCCGAAGTCCGTCTGGAAAGCGGTGCCATAGAGGGTGATAGCCCCGTAGGGGTAAGGAGGACACCTACGAGGACTGGTATCCGGACTAGAGGGCACTGGATGCTGCTCTCAAACTGGGAGAACTTACTCCCAAGACTAAATACGTCTGGAGACCGATAGCGAACAAGTAACGTGAGTGAAAGTTGAAAAGAGACCAGAAATGGTCGGGAAAAGAGCCTGAAACCAGCCGTGGACAAGTCGCATCCCCATGCAAAGGATACCCTCCTTGAAGCGAAGCACGGTGACGTGTTTTAGCGAAAGGAGGCTACCAGGGGGGTGCGTTCCGTCTAGAAACACGGGCCGGGGAGTTCATCTCTGTGGCGAGGTTAAGCTTCGAGCGAAGCCGTAGCGAAAGCGACCAGCCCGCAGCCCGCAAGGGCCAGGGGCGGCGTATGAAAATGCGCGAAGTCACAGGGATGAGACCCGAAAGGCGTTGATCTAGGCCTGGGCACGGCGAAGCCATGCTAACGCGTGGTGGAAGCCGGAAGGGGTTCTGATATGCAACTCGTTCCTCTGACCTGGGTCTAGTGGCAAAAGACCAATCTAAACGCCTGATAGCTGGTTCCCCCCGAAGTGGCGCCGCAGGCCAGGGTCGCGCGAGGCAGCGTCCGGGGTAGAGCACTGACAGGGTGGCACGGGGAGTGAAATCCTCACCACCCCATCAAACTCCGAACCCGGATGCGCCGTAGACCGCGGCACACGGGTGCATCGGCGTAAGGTCGGTGACCGCGACGGGAAGAACCGAGACCAGGGTTAAGGGCCCCAAATGCCGGCTAAGTGTGAACTAAAAAGTCGTCCTCGTGCAAAGACAGCGAGGCTGTAAGCTTGGAAGCAGCTATCAGCTAAGGAGTGCGTATCAGCTCACTCGCCGAGCACGGGGGCACTGAAAATGGACGGGGCTCAAGCCGGCTCCCGAGACCCTGGGGCACCCCCGACAAGGGGTGATCCGGTAGGGGGGCGCCAGGCGCGGGCAGAAGCTGGGCCGTGAGGACCAGTGGACCGCGCTCGGTTGCAGATCCCGGTGGTAGTAGGCAGCAAAGAACGGTGAGAATCCGTTCCGCCGAAAGGGCAAGGGTTCCTTGGCAATGTTCGTCAGCCAAGGGTTAGTCGGTCCTAAGACCCACCTTAACACGGTAGGGTCGAAAGGGAAACCGGTTCATATTCCGGTACCGCGCATCTAGGCATCGGTAACGACAGACCGTTTGGGGACGCTGGCGGGTAGGCTGACTAGGGGAAACCCTAGCTAAGTGTATAACCCCGGTGAGGACCGTTATGGTGAGACCCGGGAGAAAGCACGAATGGCCCCTCGTGGGTTCAGCTGATCCCGACAGCCCATGAAAACCCAACGGTAACGACGATGCGCGTCCGTACCCAGAACCGACACAGGTGCCCCTAGGTGAGAAGCCTAAGGCGTGTTGGTGGCAAGTCTCCTGAGGGAATTCGGCAAATTAGCCCCGTAACTTCGGGATAAGGGGTGCCTATAGGGGTGCAAGCCCCCGTAGGTCGCAGTGACAAGGAGGACCCGACTGTTTAACAAAAACACAGCTAACCGCAAGCCCGAAAGGGTGTGTACGGTTAGTGAATCCTGCCCAGTGCCGGTAAGTAAAACCCGGGTACAACCGGGCTAAGCTCCGGTAAACGGCGGGAGTAACCATGACTCTCAGCGTAAAATAGGGAGTCGTTAAATCCGGCTATATGCGGGAAACTCGCTATGCTTCATGCTCCCGAGTAGGGAACAATGCATGAAGTAATCGCGACAATCCGCAGGAAACCGGGCATGTAATCCTTCCTTTAAAACCAATAGGTGAAATATTTGCTTAAAAAAGCAAAAACCCAAAGAATGAAAAACGCCTATCTTTGTGGCGTTGTCGATGGCAAAGGATCTTTTAGTATAAGTATAAAACCTCATAACACTACAAAGTTTGGTTGGGTTATAGATGCAACATTCAGCCTAACACTTGAAAAAGAGGCCGAACACGTCCTAAAAGCGTTACAACAAGCATTGCGATGTGGACGCATAATAGAAAAACCAGGACAACCAACCAATAAATCATTCATAGAACAAAGCCGTCGAAATATTGCAGAAAAAATAATTCCGTTCTTTGAGCGTTATCCTCTAGAAATAAAAGCTAAAAATTTCCAATATTTCAAGGAAGTCGTTGAAAGACTAGAACGGAAAGAACACGCAAAACCCGAGTCTTTTCTAAGACTAGTGGTACTCACAATAACTTATAATGAGGCCAAAGGCCAAAAAGAATATACAATAAACGACATACTTTCATCAATGAAATATAAACCGAAAAACGCTGAACAAATTATAAAGGAAGAGCTAGACAAACTTTCTAAAAGAGGATTACTCCCGGGATCCCCAGAGGCCATACGCCGGACACCAAGCGAAGGTGAGTAACCTCGCGCGGTGAAGATATGGTCCAGCGGTTTGGAATAAACTTCCAAACCGTTGCTTAAGGTAGCCAAATGCCTTGCCTATTAATTGTAGGCGTGCATGAAGGGATCAACGAGGTCCTCACTGTCCCCAGGAGACACCCAGTGAACCCACAGCCCGGCGAACAGTCCGGGCACGCCCGTCGGGAAGAGAAGACCCTGAGAGCTTTACTGCAGCCTGGGGCTGCCGTACTGGACGCCGCGCAGAGCGTAGGCGGGAGGCGTCGATCCTACCCTCTCCGGGGGGTAGGGGAGCCGCCCATGGAACACCGCCCACGGCGTCTGGTGCGGCTAACTTGCTGCGGCGAGGACACCTCCAGGTGGGCAGTTTGGCTGGGGCGGCACACCCCTGAAAAGATATCAGGGGTGCCCAAAGGTCAGCTCAGAGGGGTCAGGAATCCCTCGTAGAGTGCAAGGGCAAAAGCTGGCCTAACCGTGGACAGCCCTATAATGTCCGCGGGTGCGAAAGCAGGGCCTAGCGATCCATCGTGTGCCCCTAAGTAGGGCCCGGTGGTGACAGAAAAGTTACCTCAGGGGTAACAGAGTTGTCGCGGGTAAGAGCTCACACACAGCGAGCTCTTACAGTTCAAACATTTTGCAGAAAAACCAAACTGGCCTTCTCTCCGACGACGTTTTGTCTAAAATGAGACAAAATGTCCCTGTAGACTCAACCGCTTAGCGGGAGACCGAACGACCAGCCTCGGCACTGACACAAGTCAGTGTGCGACGCTCACCGAGCCGAAAGGCTATGACGGTGTAAGTCGTTCTGAACCTACTACCCCTCCGAGACCCATTAAGGGTCGGTGAGAGAGGGTCGTTCTGTAAGATTAAAAAAGCGGGGTGTAAGAGAATTATAATCACAATCAGGCTCATTTATGAGCTCGTTGTGGAGTAAATCGACCCCGCGGCTTGCTACCTCGATGTCGGCTCTTCCTAGCTTGGTGTTGCATGAGGCGCCAAGAGTGGGGGTGTTCACCCATTAAAAGGGAACGTGAGCTGGGTTCAGAACGTTGTGAGACAGTTTGGTTTCTCTCTGACGGGCGCGTCGGGTGGCTGAGAGCAATCTGGCCTTAGTACGAGAGGAACGGGCTGGAGGCGCCTCTGGTGTACCGGTTGTCATGTGGCATCGCCGGGTAGCTACGCGCCTGGGGATAAGAGCTGAAAGCATCTAAGCTCGAAACCCCTCTCGACACGAGCCACCCACTCTGCTACGCCGGGGGCTGGTGACAGCAACCATGTAGCAGACGAGGGCTCCCGAAAAAGACGGGTTAATAGGGCGGCGGTGTACGCGGGGAGCTTCGGCGACCTGCTCAGCCGACCGCTACTAACCGCCCGAGGCGGTTGGGTTGAAAGGGATGTGTTCCCTGTCGACCACTTGAACCAGAAGCAACGGAAGAAATCCCCGTAAGGGGTTTATTTTTTTTCGGATATTTCATAAATTAATTTCTTAATAAAATAAAAAAACATCTAGATTTAGTTTCTGCATAAACATCTCTTAAACGTTAATATTAACATTTAAGTAAAATGGTTAACAGTCCTAATGGATTCTTTTACATAATTTCAATCTATCTTTTCTATCTTTAATTCTCTTGGAGGCAACCCTTTAGTCTGTATAACAAGGCCCCACTACTTAAAAAGATAGGCATGACAAGTAAAGAAGAAAAGAAAATAATCTGGGAAAGACACAATCATTGTGTTGATAGTTAAGCTGAAAAAGAGAACCCAGAACTAAGAAAAGTCTATTTCAAGGTATTACTGATGATTCATTACCAGTTATGTTATGGAGCAATGTGAAAGCATTGTTGAGGCTGAAGAAGAACGGCAAGAAAATAGGCAAGCTAAGGTATAAGAAGAAGGGGAGATACAAGTCTTTGAATTTCAACCAGAGCGGTTTCTCAATAGACCCTAAGAACAACCGTATTTCTCTCTCCAAGATCGGTAGCGTCAAGGCAAAAATACACCGAGAAATAGAGGGAAAAGTGAAAGGGATATGGGTAAAGAAATACGCCAGCGGTAAGTGGTATGCGATATTACAAGTCCAAGCATAAAAAGGGGAAGAAAAGGACAGGGTTTCACCTACCAACAGAGCCATTGGTTTTGATGTGGGCATAGAAAAATTCTTGGTAGACAGTAGTGGGACTGCGATAGAAAACCCCAAGCACCTAGACAAGACCATTGAAAGAATAAAGCTGATGCAGAGGAAATTATCACGGAAGAAGAAAGGCTCTAACAACTACGATAAATTCCGTAAGAAACTGGCTAAAAAATACGAGAAACTAAACAACCAGCGAAAAGACTTCCTACACAAACTGTCAAAATACTACGTAAACAACTACTATATGATTTATGTAGAGAATTTGAACATCAAGGGACCAGTCATGAAAGGAAAGGCTAAGATCCGCCATAGACTCATTCTTAACGCTTTTTAGGGACATCTATACGAATGCAGTTTTATAAGGTAGAAGTTGTGCTAGTAAGAGAATAGGAAAAGTTTCTCCCCACAACACCAGCAAAAAATGTTCCATGCACAGAAAACTGACATAAGGCAAAGCAACAAGATGTTGTTTGTCCTGCGTGTGGTTGGGAAGCATGGCTGAAATACAACGCGTTTCTAAATATCTTGAGAGCGAGAATGGAATCTTTAGTAGGGACCGTGGAAAGAATACTAAAAAATAACCCTAAATCATTTATTAATAAATAAAAAATGATTTTGGGGCAAATTTTCTATAGATGCAGAAAGTTCCTAACAAAAATAAGGAGTAATTTGCATTTGTTAAAAGAGGAAATTAGGGACTCCCAGGCTTGGGGGGCATTCCTGGGAGTCATTCGCGGATACGCTCGCGCCTCACCGGAGTGAGCATAAATAATTATTTTTTTCGTTAGATCTTCACGTACAAAGGTCTCTGGGATTTTAATCTATATTATTAGGTCTAACCATTGTTTATAAATTCTTTGTAAACGCTTTTACACTACACGGCGCTTGAAAATTCGTTCTACTCTTAAATTTTTCATAGTACGTCAAGGCGCCTTAATTGTTTGGGGCGCCAGTGCTTCTAGGCGCCAATTTAATTCTTCAAAAAATAGAGGAATTAATGCTTGAACATATCAATTTCCAAATTCACTATCCTCATTTTCTGAACCAGTTAAAAATATGTGTTTTATGTTTTTATTTTCAATGAATTTCTTATCAATTATTGCCCAGATCTTCTGTTTAGAGCTGACAGGTGCTGTAAAAATGAAGTTTATATCAGTGATTGATCCTAATTGATTAAAATAAATGATCAATAAGGTCATGATTCTAATCAAATCAAATTTTTCTTTAGAAAGGAATACTAAGTCATACGCAGAAAAGTCATAAAAACAAATTACGTCATAGTTATCAATCCATTCTTTATCTAATCTCTGAAGTAATGAAGAAAATGACAAATGCATTGGAGGAATCCAAAGAACATCTGTATTCGAAAGTATTGTTTTAATTCCTTTAATTTTCCCTATTATTCTTTGGAAATGAAAATTTTTAAAAGAAGTAATTACTAAAATTTTTTTATTCAAATCATAAAAATTTTCAATTAAGTAAGACCAAAAATAATGTGCCCTTTTTTCTCGAGAGTTACTAGCAATAAAAATCATTTTAGAGTTAGTCGATAATTCGGGCAAATTATTCCCTCAATAGAACTTTTTAGTATTATTCTTTTATTTAATCATAATTTAGCTAGTCTTGCTTCTAAAAAAACCCTTGTAACAAAGATAGTTTTTTCTAACAACTCTTTTTATGAATAATAGACATTCATTGACTGTTAGCTAGTCTTGAGAGGGGTATCATTGCACCCTTTTTATAATCTGATAATAATTTATCTACGTTTTTAATTAAAACACCATCTCTTTTTGCAATTTCCTTAGCAGATAATTCATTAGTAAGTATTCTTGGTGTTCCATTATTATGTCTAAAAATGGCTGATGTATTTTCTTCATTAACAATAAATACTTCAAACTTGTCTTTTAAAGGAAATACAACATGTCTTAAAACTTCAATAATTCCAATTCCGTTTCCTATTTTTAATATTCTCCTCTTAGAAGGAACTTTCTTTATTAAATCGCTAATATGTTTTGCGATATATTTTAACTCAACACTAACAAATTTAGAAAGTTCCTTTCCATCCGCCTCAATATAAATTCCAACGTGCTTTCCAGGGTCTACTCCAATAATTAATTCTTGATGTATTTTTCCATTCCTGTAAATTTTTGAAAAAAATTCCTCTTGTGAACAAATATCTTCTTTCATAAAAATAATTCTAAAATTTAAAGAGTTATTAAATTCAAAAGTACTTTTTCTCAAAGTTTTTTTTTCAAAAAATTTTTTTTCTGTGATGGTACTAATTACAAGTCCGTTATTTGGCAGGGGCTCTGTTGGTATTTTATGAATACTTTTGATTCCCAAAGGATCAAGTATTCTAACAACGTTGTAATAAAACTTAAAATTCATAGAATATATGAACACTTTGTCTAAGGGAAATCTCACTAATTAGAACTAACCTAAAAAACTTAAAAACATTTAAGTTTCTTACGCGATAAAATTGGGCAGGAAGTCTACCACTAAATTAGTGAGAGGAATGCTCATCAAAGAGCTTAATAAACGTCTACCATGTCTTGTATAGTTAATACTGGAACATATAGTTTGTGTCTCCTCGTCGAAACACGGCTAGTACACACGCGAAATGACATGTGCCCTGCAAATACCTGTGCTTCGAACCCACATGACTAAAGTTATGGGAAACAGTTCTTTCTAATTGTGTTCCTACATTCGTAGTTAGACATAATAAATAAGTTTGGCAGTAAAATCCCCATGCTCTTATACAACATTAGTCATATTGATGATATTCTTGAAATTTGTTTTAACAAAGATTTTTGTCTCCTATGCTCTTTAGACTACTGGCAAGTAAAGACCATTTAGCTTTAGAAAAGCAACTAAAATAAGATTGCATTGTTTTTACGGGGATACATCAATTATTTCCATAATGAATTTATTTTTTTATTGAGTAATTAGCTCAGCAATGCATGATATTTTATTTTGCATTTTTTCATGCCTTTGCAATCCATTCAATTGCTAACAACCATGTAGCTTCATCAGTGTATTTTACAATAGGATAACCAGATTCAACAATATTAATGAAAAGTTCTATCCTTTCAGCAATTTTTTTCGCTTTTTCGGGCGACTCAAAAGATACATATAACTCATCTAAAACTTCTTTTTCTTTTTCATATGAAAAGACAAGTATAATATTACTACCTACAATAAGAGGCGTGGGATATCTGACAGGAATTACGTCTTTTGGTTTAATCTTTTTAACTAATTTAACAGGATTAAACTCTTTTAAATCGTATGTATATACAAGTTTTTTACCAACTATAACTAAGACATCTTCCATTATTGAGATTTGTTTGATTTCAGCAGTTGGTGGCGAAAAACTATGAGTTGGTTGTTTACTTGGAAACTCATATACATTAATCAGAACACCATCATACACAACTAAAACCTCTCTATTAGCTACAATATGTATTGGGGGTCTATTCACGGGGATTACCTTTTCTTCCCTTAACATTACTGGTTCCCAGAACCTTAATTCTCCTTTAATGTCTGCAGTCAATACTCCTTGTTCAGAGATTATTCCTGCTGCAATTGATTCTACATGACCTAATAATGTTCCTCGTAAGTCAAAATTCCTTAAGCCCCAGACTTTAACTACTCCATGTGTCGATCCTATTAAAAGATCTTTTTCTGTGGCCGAAATAGTAGTTATTGGTCCTAAGCCTGTAAAGCGATGGATCTCTCCGAAAGAAATTAGATCCCAAACAATAACTAATTCATCCTTTCCGACAGTAATTAAATGATAAGGAGTCAAAATCGCATGTAAAATTTCCCCTTCATGTGCAAGTAAAAAACCATTTCTATGTTTATCTACAAGATCCCATACCTCAACAATCCCATCTTTTCTTCCTAATGCGGCATAATTTCCAAACATGAAAATTGTAGTATATTCTATTCCAGCACCATCTGATTGCATATAAAATTCGTTGTCTCTATAAATGTAAGCCTTATCTCCAACAATTATCCCGACATAATTATCAGAAGCAGAGATATCGGTAAAGTACATAGAACCAGGGTACGAGTATTTATGGACAAATTTTCCTTTGACGCTGTCCCATTTCTGTACTTCACCTGTTTCTAGTCCTATAATCACATACCTTCCATTCATTAAACATGCTTTTCTTATTGGAATTGTAAACTGAGCTGTAAAAAGTGAAATACGCCGACTTAAGTCCCATAAAGAAATTGATTTATCCTTTGAAGCAACTAAAGCATAGCCCTTTGAATACGAGATACTTATTATTTCGTCTAAATGTCCCTCTCTAATTAAAGCAGGAACAAATAGTGGATGATGTGGTTTATTACTTAACATTTACCTCAAATTATTTTTGTAAAAATATTAATAAAGTCCTAGGCTTTATGTTGGAGAGATTAAATACACATTTTCAAGGTGATTTTACCTTTATCGGCGAGAAGTTTCTTCCTTCTAGCTAGAATGGTGGAGCAGAAGAAGAATAAAAAGCAACAATTTCATGCTTTTATAGGTAGTCTACAATATCTTTCATGCATAGTTAGTTCAAGTCCTTGAGAGCTATGAAACACAGGACGAATTAAACCAAGGTTCACATTCCGTACTAATTAATCATTCTTGCAAGACATCATCGCTTTTTTCAACACACGGGGCACCATCTCGTATACTCATTCATTATTGTTCACTAATCTTTATAGTGAAAACAGGAGAAAAGTGATTTGTTCTGAAATTAATGTCTCATAAGTACTGCTGGATGTGTTGGAAAACTACGTTAAGAATTAAAGTTATGAAAACGTTGTCACGTCTAAAGAAGAACGGAAAGAAGATAGAGAAGTTATGGTATAAGAAGATAGGAAGATACAAACCGTTGTTGAAGCACAAAGCAACTTACGAAAGTAAAAGGTAATTCACTAGTTTGAATTCGGTTCTTATGTTTTTGCGTTATCATTTAATATTAACTAAAAATAGGGATGAAGGAGCCGAGTGACTCGACTCGGTTCATAGATCCCCAGATGGGTTCTCCCCGAGACTTAAGGTTCTCGACTCCAAAGAAAATTAATTTAACACTAATAAAAAAAATATTTTCTTTCTTACTTAATTATATGAATTAATCTTTGTTTTCTTGAGTGGCTTCCTGCTTTACAATAACTCTTTCTCCAGAACCACTTCCTCGCAAGGAAATGGACGATAGTGGATTTTATGGTTTTTATCACCGCAAGCACTATAGGCAGTTCTAACTTCTATTATATTATTATATTCAAAACATCCAAATACGACATAACAATAACAATATAAAAACATGAAAATTAATAAGCTAAGCTTCTTCTTTTAACCATTCAAATATAGCTACTCCTGCTAATTCCACTTCTTTTATAGCGACTCGTTCATCAGTTTGATGAGCTAAATTAGGATCGCCCGGTCCAAAAATAATGAATGGAAGAGAAGTATTTTCTCCATAACATAAAATTGCAGCGTCAGTAGCATATCTCAACCCAATAATTAACTTATTTTTGTCAGTAAGTTCATTTACAATATTAACGAAATTTTCAGCCCAAACGATATTTGGGTTCTCTATTGGATGCAATCTATGCAAAATTTCCATTTTATAATTAAAACTAGTTCTCTCCTCCTCTTCTATCAAGATTGACTTAAGCTTTTTTTCAACATCTTCTAATGATGAGTTAGGCGATATCCGGTAGTCAAGAATTACCATCGTTTCTTCAGGGACTATATTTGGCTTTGTTCCCCCTTTTATTATTCCTACATTAAGAGTTGAAGAACCAACTAACTCATGATCATCACTAGGTACTGCTTCATAGAATCTTGGGATTAAGCGAGTCATTTCAATAATACTGTTCCTCCCTAAATGAGGATAAGCTCCATGGGCACTTTTACCAAAAACAGTTGTTTTAACCCAAAATACACCTTTTTCTGCAATACCAACATTCAGGGAAGTAGGTTCTGTTATTAATGTCTTAGTAACCCCCTGCATCAATTTCTTTTTTAATGCCCTTTTAGCCCCATTCATATTAATTTCCTCTTCATTAGTAAAAATCAGACGAACTTCTGGTCCCTTCTCTTTCTCTATCAATTTACTAATAGCACTAATTATACTTACTATTCCCCCCTTCATATCAACACTGCCCCTTCCCCAAATATATCCGTCAATTAGTTCTCCACTTAATGGATGATAACTCCACTTCTTAATATCTCCAAATGGCACAACATCAAAATGTCCACTTAAAGCCACAACGTTTTCAGAAGCACCTTTATTAATTATTGCATAAAGATTGGCTTTTCCAGGGGAATACTCATCAACTTCAGCATCAATTCCTAAATCATTCAAATAGTCCTTTACGATGTTTGCTGCTTGTAAACTTTGTCCCTCCCTAGTATCTATTTTAATCAATTTTCTTAACAAAGAAATTTCTTCTTCTCTCATAAACATAATTATGATTAAATTCTTCTAATAGTCTTTCTAACAGACAAATAAGTTATAAAAGTAAAAAAAAGTTCAAGAGTTGAACTATCTAAAATACTGCAAATATTTACTTATTTACATATTATAACTGTGGGAGATCTGCTGGTGGTGGTGGAATGAATTTATTTTCCATTAAATTGCGTACTAAAGAGCATGAGCGATTAATTAATCGATATGCCATCTCATAAAGCTCATCTTTTGTTCTCTTTATTCTGGCTACGCCTTGACTCATTGCTTTAACACCAACCGCCACTGCCTCTTTAATATAAACCTCTCTATCTTCCATTGTTGGAACTATCCTATCTGGATGTAATCCTGCCTCTTCGGCAACTTCAGCGATGGCATACGCAGCAGCCATTGCCATCTCATCAGTGATTGTATATGCCCTCACATCTAATGTTCCTCTAAAAATACCCGGGAAACCTAAGCTATTATTGATCTGATTGTCAAAATCACTTCTTCCAGTTGCAACAATCGCCGCACCAGCCTCTAAGGCTTCCCATGGCCAGATCTCAGGAATTGGATTGGCTAATGCAAAAACAATTGGATTTTCTGCCATGCTTTTGATATGCTCTTTTTTAATCATTCCTGGTTTGGGCTGAGAACAAGCAATAATAACATCTGCTCCCTTTATCGCTTCTGATAGTCCTCCTGTTACGCCTTCTTTATTTCCATGAGTTGCATAATACCATTTCTGTGGATATTTTTCTTTTAATAGGAATCTATCTTCTCTATTTGGATGCAATACGCCTTTACTATCCAGTAAGATCATGTTTTCAACTTTTACTCCTGCTTTAGAAATTAATCTAGCGATTGCAATATTAGCTGCTCCTGCACCAAGTAACACAACCTTTATCTCATCCATTTTTTTACCAACTATTTTCAATGCATTTATCAGTCCTGCTAATGTAATTGCCGCAGTTCCTTGTTGGTCATCATGCCAGACAGGTATCTTTACGTCCTTATCTTCACGAAGTTTGTCTAATACCTCAAAACACTTTGGATGTGATATGTCTTCTAAATTAATTCCTCCAAATGAGGGCTGGAGCCATTTTACAAATTGAATAATGTCTTCTGGTTCATGGGCGTTAGTACATACTGGAAAAGCATCAACTCCACCTAAATACTTAAAAATTAAGGCTTTTCCTTCCATTACTGGAAGTCCCGCTTCTGGACCAATATTTCCCAACCCTAAAACTCTGGAACCATCAGAGACTACAGCAACAGTATTCCATTTATTGGTATATTCATATGCCGCATTAAGAGATCCTTTTTGCATATCTTCCTGTATTAATTTACACGGTTTAGCAACACCAGGGGTATACCAAATTGCAAAATCCTTTAGGCCTTCTATTTTGCATTTAGGTATTACCTCAATTTTTCCTTGGTAAAATTTATGTAGTGCAACAGCTAATTTCGCGGGCAATTCAGCTTTTTTTTTCAATTCCTCTACTTGTTTGTCAGTTAGTAATGGATATTCTTCATCAACCATAAAATCACCGTTTCAAGAAGATCCTAATTTAACAATAATTTAAAAATTAAACAATTAATTCGGAAAAACAACTAAAAATTAATGATTAAATTATCAATTATTTGAAAATATGGTGTAAAAAAATAGTAAGTTGCTTAAGTATACTTGGTATGTGCTCTCTACTTAAACAAAATCTTGTGACGGTGCAGATGACCCTGAGGGAGCTGGTCCCAAAAAGTGCTCTAAATTCAAAATAATCGAAAACATAGCACGATTAACAGCATCGATAGCATAAGCAAAACTAGTCTTTGTAAGTCCATCCTCATACATAATATGTGCAACCCCTACCCCATCAACTTCAGTTACTGGTTTGCCTGGTGGAAGTAAAATAAAAGAGACTGGAAGAAGATTAACATCACGTCTAACTCTATACCAAAATTCTTTCTTTTTGTCATTAGGCATAGAACGTAGCAAAGATAAATGATTAGGATGGAGTTTTAAAGCAGCAGTCACGTCTAAACGATCTGGTTGACTTTCAGGAATCTTTATTTCAATGTATTTTTGCGGGGCAAGTTCAATAACTGCACTGTATAAAAGGCCTTGTTTGGGGATCTCTTTTTTAAAAAAACCCATTTCACTAATCCATTGGTCAATTTTTTCGGGTAACTTGGTCTTTGTCATTAATTAACCTATTTAGTCTAAAAACATTAAATATTTCTATTAAAAACCATAAATATCTTACGATATAATTAATCAAACCGTTATTTTTTTTATATTCTTTAATCTGTTTATTCTTGTCACATTGAATATTTATAAAATTTTTATAAATGAATAATTAATCTTACCCCCTCAGTGGTAACTATTTTACCGCTAAAATACAATATTTTTACGAATTAAACGGCCAAATCCGAATAACTTTTATATTGCGTTACAAAAATTCACATATGTCTCAGGAAAAAATGGAGCCCACACAAATAACAGCAACTTATCCAACACAAACCCAGGCGAACCCTCCATTAATAAAAAGAGGAGCTACTGATTATTTTAGGTATACATATAAAACTAGAAAACTCTTGTATTATATTGTAGGAACTCCTTTATCAATTGCTTTCGATATAATGTGGGATATAAAATATATTGGTCGAGAAAGAGTACCAAGAAGAAATGTAATTTTCATGCCTAACCATGTTAGCCATTTAGATGGTTTTTTAGTGGGAAAAGCGTTCTTCCCAACAAGACCAATTCATGCACTTGCAGATGAAAAATTATTCAAACATCCATTGAGTTCTTGGTTCCTCTCCAATTTAAATGCGTTTCCTGTAAGAAAACGGGCAAAACAACTACATGTCGTAAAATATGCAATTGAATTAGTAAAACGTGGTAAAAACTTATTATGGTTCCCTGAAGGGCAAAGACATAAACAACCTTGGTTACGTACCTTGAATCCTGGAAAAGTTGGTGCGGGCTGGATTGCACATGCAACAAGAGCACCAATTATTCCAGTATTTATTGATGGTGCAGAAAAAGCAATGCCTGTAGGTAAACCACCAACCAAAGGACCAGGCTTTAGAAAAATCAAAATAACTGTTGAATTTGGAAGACCAGTGCCATTAGATGAATACTATGACTTACCAGAAGGAAAAGAAACTTCTAAATTAATAGTAAATAGAATTATGCAAGCAATTGAAGAATTAAGACCAAAATATCATTATGAAGAAAGAGAAAAATATCTTAAACAGCAATTACAATAAAAATTTCAATATATTAATAAAAAATAAAAATTAGGGCTCCTTTCTTTTTTCTTCTCCATATCAATAAATTAACTTTTTATGTATCTTTTGAAAAAATTCGTCTTAATTCTTTTTCAGAATCATCTGCTTTAATAAATATTGGTACATTTTCAATTCCTGTGGCAATATAACTACTTAACAACCATTCACCAGGGCCAAATTCTAGTGTTTTTTCTAAAATCCCTATGTCTATCATAAATTGTTCGCTTACCACACCACGGTCGTAAGGTCTCGGAAGAGTTCCAACAAAATAAGTGTGTAATTGCTGTAGAGCATTTGTATTTAAGTAAGCCAATCTTTGAGTAGCTACACAGCCGCCTAATCCGTATTTCCTTCCTTGCCTAAGTAGCATTTCTACAGCCTGTGAAACTTCATGGTTAATTCCTGAATTTGAATTTGGAATAAATTCTTGTGCCTCATCAAATACAAATAGAATTTGAGGGCTAGTTTTAAATTGTTTTTTACGGCGGTATAATGCTTGATTGCTTATTTCTATTGCTAATTTTTTAAGTATTATTGGATCGCTTATAGACAAACAAATTAATCGCTTATCGCCCTCTATTAAGTCTAACAAGGCTTTAGAGCTGATCATTCTAGGATCATAAGGCTGTTCTTCACTACTTTCAATCTGAGCGGCAAGTCTAGGTAATGTCTCTGCCCATGAATATAGATTACTTCTGTTCCATATTTTATATATATTTAAATATTCAATAGCAGAATCTGCAAATTCTTTTAAGACGGATGAAGGAATCGGTGTAGACATGTTTGCATTATTTTTTATCATCAGATCTGTCAATTTATTATATACTTCTTGAATCGCTCTTAAATAAGCAGGTTTCTCAGAACTTTCTCTACGTAATAATTCAATTTCATGAAATAACGTTTGATAAGTAGGTTTTTCAGCACCGGCAGGTTCTAAAAATCGTACTCTTCCGTTCATTTCCCATATTTTGTCAAACATAGGGCGTAGCCATTCTTCATCCTCTAAACCCCTAGGTTTTGCGAAACTAGTATAAAATTGATCTGCATTATTTACTTCTTC
>JAMOVR010000285.1 GCA_027061945.1 Candidatus Heimdallarchaeota archaeon | reverse complement strand
ACTTATCTTAGAAAAACGCATTATTGACAAAGACAAATGGCCTGCTGTGGAAGGCATTCGTATTATACGGGAACGAATACAGGAATAATAAACAGATGCAAGAGAATAATTTCACTAGCGGACCATTTTAATTGGCCATTTGAATGCAGTAACCCTTCAGATTGCCATATCCCGTGGCAGCCTGAAGGGTTACAAAACAAATAGACTAATTTTTAGTATAAATGGTTGACCATAAATAAAATAAGAAAATTTTGGGACAGGCAAATAATACATAATCAAACTGCTTGCAGTGCCTGGATTTTTCAAACTTTTTATGGAAAAAGGGATCAGCAGCCTGAGTAGATTAAAAATCAACAAGTAAGCAAAAAGGGCAAATTTGTTTTTTCAAAAGTGAAATCTAAATGAGAATTGAGGAGATTTTATTCCAGAAAAACTTTTCCAATATTACACAAAAACTGTGCCATCTACTCGGTAAGCCTTTTGAGGGAATAAATGCCTGAAAGGCCAGAAATAGATACGGGTTTCTTTTCCCTTCGGGATGTAAAGTAGTGCCTAAAACGCTGGTAACAGGAAGACACAAAATCCTTGGTGCCTATTACTGCACTGTCTGAAAAATAGCGAGTACGATATAAAAAACGCTTTACGGATGAAGGAGCACTTGTTTGCGATTCTTCCATACCTAAACCTGCTTTCTCATATACAAATTTTTTGTACTCCAAAAGGCGTTTTAAATAAGTGGCATTCTGAAATCCCCAAAGTCCAAAATTCAAAGAAAGAAAATCCTCCTTGTTTCCTGACTGAATGTGATAACCAAGGGAATTCCATCTGTAATCCTCTGGCCTTTCACATATGCCTGCCCTTACTGGATTAAGATCTATATAGGCCAGGCAGTTTATGAGGGTATCACCATCTTCTACTATCACGCTTTTAAACCTCTCTCCCCAGAAAAATCCTTTTCTGTTATGCCTTTTATTGTAGAAACGAGAAAAGCGTTGCTTTATCTCTCTCATATATTCAGACAGGCTTGACCACTTCTTTCTGAAAAACTCGATTCTTTCCTTGCACATATCAGCCTTTACATTGGGGCCATAGTAAATCTTAAAACGGCGTTTTACTTCTTCATCATCGTAGAGGCTTCCAGGCATCATTCTTACGAGCAGATGAAAGTGGTTTCCCATGATGCAGAAGCCCAACACCTCCACAAAATATACGGAACTCATCTGTTTTATGAGCCTTAAAAGATGTTCTTTTTCCACATCGCCCAGTACATAACCATCCAGGGCGGTTCTGGACATGACGTGATAGGCAGTTGGCTCGCCAGTTATGAGCATTCTTGGGATTCGGGGCATAGCTACTGGCTTTCGAGGTTATTATTCCTTCCTTGTTGCTCAGGTTCTTAAAAAAATTGGCTTACATAAATGATCGGAAAAGCAAAACCCCAGCCTAAATTATTCGCCTGTCCCCGTACAATATTATTCCTTCCTTGTTGCTCAGGTTCTTAAAAAAATTGGCTTACATAAATGATCGGAAAAGCAAAACCCCAGCCTAAATTATTCGCCTGTCCCCGTA
>JAMOVR010000284.1 GCA_027061945.1 Candidatus Heimdallarchaeota archaeon | reverse complement strand
TTTACTTAATTTAAAGTATGGGGCATTAAAATAGCGATGTCCGTTTATTGTATTAGTTACTACAACGCCTATGTTTATTCCAGTAATTCCGTATATGTCACTTATTTGTAGGTAAGTAGAAAGATGGACACTTTTCCCTTTTTCTTCTTTTTTTTCAAATAAAGGAGTATTGGGTTCTTGCCCAAGTTTTTGAATTATTTTATTAGCTAATTCTTCAGGAGGCATATCTTTAATATCCAAATATCCAATTGTTGAACGAATGCCCTCTAATTCTGTATCATCAAATTTTACAGGTAGGATATATTCTTCTTTATTTTCAATTGCTCTTGCTATTGCAGTTCTAACCTCGTAATTTGTCCATACTTTTTCCTTATAATGCTTGGAAATAAATGGAATAAAGTATTTCGATTGCCTTCTATAAACATAGTCAAAATGAATACCAAGGTCTTTACCCCATAAGTCAATCTGTTCATATTTATCATAAAATACACTTATTCCGTTTTGTTTTAAAATATCTGCTACTTTCTGAACATAATCTCTGTCTTCTCCTGCAAATGAAAGTGCTACTTGATATTTGTATTCCATAATTCTTTATTATAATGGTTGCCAACGGTTCGGCATAAGGTGCGTAGCGATGGAAAAGCGTTATCTCCTTTTTTTCGTTGAAGCTAATTTACAAAAAAATGTGCAAGGAACCGTTAACCTTATGCCGAAACCGCTATGCACCTTATGCGATGTTAGCGCCTGGGCAACTTATTTCAGGATCTCCTCTATTGTTTTTAAGAGTTGTTCGACAGGTTCAAAGTAGGGGAGTACTTTTTCTTCTTCAAAGTCAAATAAATCTGCATAGTCTCCTTTATGTCTCCAGGTAAAAAGTTGAGAATATATCTTTCCCAGATCTTCTGAAATAATTCCGTTTTTTACAAAATGTTCAAAGAAATTTGATTTTACCCCGCTGTGAGTAGTGGGATATAAATCTTTGCTTAATAGTAATGCGGTAATACTATAGTAAGCAGCATAGTAAAGTCTGTTAATAGAAGAATTCCATCTTTTTTCTTTAGCAAGTATCTGAGCGTCAAGAAAAGTTTCGTTAGCTCGGGTTAATCTGTATTTTATAAGATCTTCTTTTGAATTCTTCATTTAATTTTAATTCCTTCTCTTTTGATATTTTTAAAAAGAGGAGTAATGGAATATTTGTGTTTCCACTCTTTTTTAGAATATATGAGAGGGGAAAATACTTCACCCGTTTCCAGTTCTACTTCAAATAAATCATCAATTAATTTAGTTTCAACTGAAAAGGGAATGTTTTCAGAATTTAGCAGTATTAAGAGATCCCAGTCAGACAATTTTTTATAATCTCCTCTTGCACGAGATCCGTAGAGATAGATCTCAGAGTCTGGTGCAGTTTTATTAATAGCTGCAATAATTCTTTCTAATATTTTCTCATTTGATTTCATCACAAACAAAAATACATCTTTACACTGAGAAAATCAATTCTTTGTTTTCTGCCTTGGCGCTAACGGTTCGGCATAAGGTGCGTAGCGATGGAAAAGCGTTATCTCCTTTTTT
>JAMOVR010000283.1 GCA_027061945.1 Candidatus Heimdallarchaeota archaeon | reverse complement strand
AAGCATAGTTATAAGGATGACTTAACCAAGGGGAATGATAAGAAATCATAAGAGCTTTATCTATAGTAATAAATCTGCCTGTGACCGAGTTGCAATATCTAGTCAAGAGGAAATATAATCCACTTTCTGAGTCATAAATATAACTAGCAAATTTATAGTCATTATTTATAACTTCAGTTTCATATCTTACCTGGCCAAAGACGTCGTACCTATATTCATTCTCTATCTTTTTTCATTGTTTATCAAACTAATTACACCATTACTACCATCTTTTAAATAAAAGTGTTTAGTTCCCTCTGAAATAAATCCAAAAACATCACTAATACTGGTATAAAAATACATTTTTAACAAACTTCGTTCCGAATCTAGTTCTAATAAAATATTATTTTGATCATAAATAAAATACTGTGGTTTTTTAACATTTTTTGCAATCCTTTGGAAATTTGGGTTGTATTGATAGTGAACAACAGATGTGTCCGGATAGATAATACCAACCAGCCTATTTTCATAATCATATTGATAATTTGTTGTCCCATCTGCATCTGTTTTACTTATGGTATTTCCGTTGTTATCATAGGCAAAACTTGCACTCCGTGCTTGTAAAAGTCTGTTCGCTGCATCATAGGTGTAATTATTTATGTTTCCATTGTCATTCATACTCAAACGATTACCAACTGAGTCATAAGCATAAGTAACTGTGCGTCCATCTGGATAAACTACCTTCGTTAATCGATAAAGGTTGTCATATTCATAAGTAGTAATATCACCATTAGCCTCCTTCATAGAAAGCCTGTTGCCAACGTTATCATATGTATATTCATAGCTTGAAATGATTTCTCCTTTTGATTTTTGATTAACTAAGGAAAGTAACTCTCCACAACAACTACTGTAAGTATAAATAGCCTTAGTACCATTGGGATAAGTGATACTGGTGCGTCTTCCTAAGGCATCATAGGTAAAAGTAGTTACCCCACCTTTAGGATCTGTTAAAGAAATTAACCTGTTTAGAGCATCATAAGTATAAGTTGTTACTCCACCATCTGGATCAGTCATAGAAATACGATTACCTATTTTCATACTACTGGACACCCATACTACTGGACACCCATACTACTGGACACCCATACTACTGGACACCTTTTGCGACGAGCGCAAAAATTAACTTGTCTCTTAACTTCTTCTTATATTCCAAATCTTTTTAGCGAATCTATTTGCGAATCTAAAAGGTGTCCAGTACTAAGATCAGATCTATTTCCAGGATAACACAAAATTTAATTATTAACTCTGGAAAAACAATAAAAAAATTATCCCTACACTAATCGCTAAAATATTTCTACCCATTTTGAGGAGGTGGTATTTTTACAAAAGGCATTATCTGAAAAATTACATGCTGGACGTCTTCAACTTCAAGTATTGACCTATTATGTTCTTTCATCTTTAAATGCCAATAACAACGCAATACAAGTATTGCTCTTCTACTCCGATTGGAATCTACCCAGTCAGCTATAAGCTGGCTAACATACAATTTATCTTTTTTGGTCACTTCTTCAAAAGACTGCCATTTTCTGTTAGCATATTTATAATATTCTTCAACAA
>JAMOVR010000282.1 GCA_027061945.1 Candidatus Heimdallarchaeota archaeon | reverse complement strand
CAATGTGAAAGCATTGTTGAGGCTGAAGAAGAACGGCAAGAAAATCGGAAAACAAAGGTATAAGAAGAAGGGGAGATACAAGTCTTTGAATTTCAACCAAAGCGGTTTCTCAATAGACGTGGAAAAAAACCGCATTTCTCTCTCCAAGATCGGTAGCGTCAAGGCAAAAATACACAGGGAAATAGAGGGAAAAGCAAAGGGGATATGGGTAAAGAAATACCCCAGCGGGAAGTGGTACGCTATCCTCCAAGTCCAAGCAGAAAAAGAAGATACCGTACATCAACCCCGCGACCGCGATAAAGCCATAGGTCTTGATGTGGGCATAGAAAAATTCTTGGTAGACAGTAGTGGGACTGCGATAGAAAACCCCAAGCACCTAGACAAGACACTTGAAAGAATAACACTAATCCAGAGGAAATTATCACGGAAGAATAAAGGCTCTAACAACTACGATAAATTCCGTAGAAAACTGGCTAATAAATACGAGAAACTAAACAACCAGCACAACGCAAAGACTTCCTACACAAACTGTCAAAATACTACGTAAACAACTACAACACCATCTACGTTACGTGGAAGAGCGGAACATCAAAAAACTGGTGAGGAAAGGGAAGGCAAAGACCCTGCACCGCCACATCTTAGACGCTTCTTGGGGAGAATTCGTAAATATGCTGTCTTACAAGGCGGAAGGCACTGGGCTGGTAAGACAGTAGTGAAAGTCTTCCTCCACCACACATCGCAGACATGTGCCAGATGCGGTAGGAAAGCAAAAACAAAAATAAGTCTAAAAAACAGAGTATTCAGATGTGCGTTTTGTGGTTGGGAAGCGGACAGGGACTACAATGCTTCCCTAAACATTTTAAAGACAGGGACGTCCCGCCCCGTAGCGACTGCGGAGAGAATCCTAAAAAAATACCCCAGACCATTTCTTACAAGGAAGTGGTCTTGGGGCAAGTATTCTCAATAAAGCAGGAAGCCCCTAGCAAAAGCAAGGGGTAGTTCACTTACTTAATGACTGCAATGTATAATTATGGTATCAAAATCGAACCCCAATTTGGTTATTCTTTTAAAGATATTTATGACATATTACATTCTGCAGAAAAAAATGATTTTACTCATGCATGGTTTTCAGACCATTTTATGTTAGACGAAAACAGCGAAAAAACATTCTGTATTGAATGTTTTACCGCTATGATGGCTACTCTTTCAAAAACAGAAAAACTTAGAGTGGGATCACTTGTTTTCTCAAATTCTTACAGATATCCTGCAGTACTAGCCAAACAAATTGCTTCTTTAGATCATTTCTCAAATGGAAGTAATGACGAAAAAGAAAAAAATCAATTTTATGAAAAATTGGCTAAAAAAAGAGGAATTCGTCTTAAACAAACAATTGAAAGATATTCAGGAGCATTGCATGGTACGATAGAGGAAATAAAGGAAAGAATCAAAGAATATAAGAAAATAGGAATAACATATTTTGTTTTTATGTTTCCTTATAAGGAAGAAAAAAATTACATAGAAATATTCAACAAAGAAATTCTATAGATAACCATTGTCTTAGAAATTAATAAAAATCTAAGAACATAACATCGCTTTTAAATAAAAAG
>JAMOVR010000281.1 GCA_027061945.1 Candidatus Heimdallarchaeota archaeon | reverse complement strand
TTACAATTAGCAGGGTCATTAGCTCTTTTAGTAGTTTCTTCCACTTGATAATTAAATACAATAGCGCCATGAGGCAAAGGAAGGGCCGAAGCCCCAACTAACTCGTCCAGTCCACCACGGACGCATCGCACAGAGGAGGACCAGTATTTGGGACTCGAATCAATACTCCCATTATAGAAACTAACCAACCACGCACTGCCGAAAGAGTTGACATGAGAGGTAGACGACCAATGCTCTCCGAACAACCAGTAATTAAAGGACTCATCATCTGGAAACAAGTATTCAGTATTTAAAGATGGCTCAAATTTTGAGTAATCTAAAATGGATTGAAGTTCAATTCTATTAGGCAATCGCCAATCATTATATCCGGCAAAATCAAAATTTTCACATAAATCTAAAGCTTCCTTCCAAGTATATCTGACAACTTCTCCTTCACATCTATTAGTTGGATTATAAATTTGTCCCATACTACATTTTTGCCACATTAATCCAGTTGTTGAGTCTGTTATAGTTCCATCATGGTTATCTTGAAAAGAAGAAGAAGTTACTGGCTGCTCAGAGCGAACCGCACGTACATAAGCGGAAAAAAGATATTTATCCCATCTTCTGATACCCCCTTCCCCGAACATTACACACCATACATCGTCAAGGGCTACATCACGAACATAAGAGGTAGATGACCAATACCAGCTTGACGACCGGGTGTTTGGAAAATAATCTATCTCAATCGCTGGGTCATATCTGTTCCGATTTATTAATACTAAACTAGAAAGTTCTTTTATAGTTGGCAAACGCCAATCATTATACCCTCCAAAGCTAGAATTGTTTAAATCTTTAATAAATTCTTCAGTGTTTTGCTCATTTTCACAACGTCCTTTTCGCCCCATATTAGTATTAGGGTCAGTATTGCACCATGTATATTTATTATCTCTACCATGAATTGATCCATTTCGTGTTTTTATCTCCCATATCAAGCCTGTTACATTATCTCTGGTCATAATCCAGCCATCGGCAATAGTAGCGCTGTCTGGAAGCTCAATTCCGCCCTGACCAAGCTTGGTATAGGAACGCTGAGGCCCTTGATACTGAGCATCCTGTCCATAAAAAGGCTCACCCGGGGCAGGACATGGAATTTCATTCTCATTATCATAACATTTTGTCTGCCCTGTATCTGGCCAGATACTGAAAGCTGCTCCTGCATTATTACCAGCAAGAGCTATACGCCCTATCCCTACAACAAAGACAAAAAACATTGCCAAGAAAAACACACTAAAGTTTAAATCAAATTTTCCTGAACTTTTGCCTATCTTCATACCCAAGCCCTCCTTTAAAACTTTTATTTTTATTATAGAAGTTATAACATTATAATATAATAATTTAAAAAATGGTATTCTTTTATTTCATTTCTCTAACTAGTTTTTAACTTTTTACCTCACCAAAACTTCATAACTAATCACCCCTATTAGGTCAACCCTTTATTTCAATATATTTTTCTTATGAAATATGGCACGATTTATTTATGACCATTGGTGAGAAAATAAAAAGCCAGAGGCTGGCGTTTGGCTGGTCTCAAGAAAAACTGGCTAGAAAACTAGGGGTTTCTACAAGA
>JAMOVR010000280.1 GCA_027061945.1 Candidatus Heimdallarchaeota archaeon | reverse complement strand
TTTATTTCCTAATATTGAAAGCGTGGAAAATTTTAGACATTTACTGGTTCGTTTTGGTTCTAAAATTGAAAAAATGGCACGTCCTTTTGTTACTCTTAATTCTCCAGAACAATGTTCAGAATTCTTTTTTGAGGTTAAAGCGATCGATCATTTTATAGAGATATTTCCAGCCCATATTTTAACACCGGAAGGAGTATATGGCGGAAATAATGGTGTTGACAAATTAGAATGGTTTTTTGGAGAATTTGTTTCAGAGATCCGAGCAGTTGAAACTGGTCTTAGTGCAGATCCCGAAGTTTTGGCTCTTATTCCAGAGCTTGATAATAAAGTATTACTCAGTAATTCAGACGCCCATTCTGCGGCTATTAATCGTATTGCCCGTGAATTTACCGTTTTAAACATGTCTAAATTTGATTATAAAGGATTAATTAATTCTATTAGAAATGCGAATATAGAGTTTACTTTAGAGTTTCCTCCTTCAGAAGGAAGATTTTTCTTTACTGGTCATCGTGCCGGTAGAAAAAAACCCAAACCTCATAAAAATAATGAATATTGTTATTTTTCTCCAGATAAGATCCCAAAGGACAACATATGCCCTATTTGCGGTGCACAATTGACTAAAGGAGTGTTACACAGAGCCTTCGAGATTTGCCAAACTTGGGGCGAAAAACGTTCTTTTGAAAATATTAGGTTGTCTCAGCGTTTTATTCATGGTGTACCCTTAGTAGAAGTCATTGCTACAGCTC
Source organism: Candidatus Heimdallarchaeota archaeon (assembly GCA_027061945.1). GTDB lineage: Archaea > Asgardarchaeota > Heimdallarchaeia > Heimdallarchaeales > JAJRWK01 > JAJRWK01. Next base: position 5,627 of record JAMOVR010000280.1, on the reverse strand, counting down.
TAAGATTGAAATCAGCTAATTCTAAGAAAGTATTACGCCTTTATGAGAGATTATTAGGAGAATTTGGAACTGAAGTTGAATTATGGTCTTTGAGTGTTGATAACGTAGTTTCTCGTCTTGAAAATGTTAAAATACCTATTCCAGTTAAGAATGCCATTGAATTGGTAAAAAAAGACTTATTCGGTTTTGAGCCACCTGGTTTTGATGGTCAATATGGCAAACTAGTCTTGGGAAAGAAAGTTCCTTATTTAGGACAGAAAAAAATTGAAGGTAACTTTTATTAAAAGGAACTGTAAAAGAATTGTCTTTGATATTAATTTTATTTGATTATAAAGAAAGAAAAAATGGATGTTGATTTAAGAATTATTTTTTCAATTTTTTGGGGAGTTTTTTTTAATATGGTTTTTTATTTTTGTTTTAGTTTTTTAATTTCTTCTATTAAAAGCGGTACCGCTTCAAATAAGTCAGCAACTATTCCATAATCTGCAACTTTAAAGATGGGTGCTTCTGGATCTTTATTTATCGCTACAATAACATCACTGCCAGTTATTCCTGCTACGTGTTGTATTGCTCCTGAAATTCCAATTGCAATGTATAGTTTTGGAGATACGATTTTTCCGGTTTGTCCTACCTGCTCAGAATGCGGTCTCCATCCGGCATCTGTCACAGCTCTTGTTGCACCAGTTGCTGCTCCTAATAAGTCTGCAAGTTCCTCAATTAAGTACCAGTTTTCGGGCCCTCCAAGCCCATATCCGCCACTAACTACGTAATCTGCTTCCGTCAAGTCTACTCTTTTTCCTTCGGGTTTGACTATTTCTATTACTCTGGTTTTTTCTTCTAGTTTACAAGGGTCGAAAGTGATTTGTTGTACTTCTGGAGAACCTTTTTCTTCAGGAACATCAAATGTCCCTGCACGGGTGGTAATTACATTTTTAGGCATGGTTAGTTTTAGGTCATATAACACTTTGTTTGCATATGGAGAGCGCGTAACTATTATGTCACCATTTTCGTTTTTGATTGCGATTACATCATTAAAATATGCAGATTCGAGGTGCGCATTTATTATTGGACCTATTTCTGTTCCATGAGTAGTTGCTGCAAGTAGTACGTATGAGCTGTTAGTATCTTTGACAGTGGTGATTACTGCTTTGGCATGCCTATGAGCATTATACATTTCTTTGTCGTCAAAAAGAAATAACTTGTTTATGGGTAGTGCTTTTGCTTGTTCTTTTGCTTTTTCAGGGGCATTATTTGATAGAACTGCATAAATATTTCCGTTTGTTGCTTGTTGAATTATTTTTGCAGCACTAATCGTTTCGAGTGATGCTTTTAAGAGCTCATCATCTTTTGTCTCAAGATATACTGTTATGTCTGCCATTTTTTTTCACTCTCCCTTTATAGTACTTTTTCTTCTTCTACGAGTATACGGACTAATTCTTTGATCTGGTCTTTGAGGTCTCCTTTCAAGATTCTTCCGCCTTCTTTCTTTGGTGGGAAGTATATCTTGACTTTTTCATAGTGCTGTAATGGTTCTATTTCTACACCTAACTCTTCAGGAGTAAGTTTTTCGATGGGTTTTCTTTTTGCTTTCATAATGTCTGGTAGCTTAGGATATCTAGGTTCATTTATTGCTTGATCGGTGGTAATCACTGCAGGTAATTCAATTTCAATTTTTTCTTGGGCTCCTCCAGGAATAAGGCGAGAAATTATTGCCTTTCCATCTTCGAGTTCAAAACTTAGTGCGTTTATCGCGACGGGATATTTTATTCTAACAGCTATTTCTACTGGGACTTGTGCATTTGTCACATCATATGATCTCATTCCAGCCCATACGATATCTGGTTTTTCTCTTTCTACTACAGGTAATAGCACATTTGCGGTAGTCGTTCCATCGGCTTGTTTTAATTTTTCATGTACAATATGAATAGCTTTATCGGCGCCCATTGCTAACGCTTTTCTAATAACAGCTTCTTCGCCTTTGGAGCCATCTCCAGCACATAGTATTATTACTTCTCCTCCATGTTTTTCTTTTGTTCTGATGGCTTCTTCTAAGGCGTTTTCTACATAGGGGTCGATGATCCATTCGACGCTATGGTCTAAGATAACTTCTTTTTTCTGCTCATCAATTTGGAGCAGTGCTTCTGTGTCAGGTACGACTTTCAAGAGAACTAATTGCTTCATTTAGTTGGACCTCCTTTTGTTTTTAATGGGTAAAGCATCCCATTTTAGATAAATGCTTTGTTTTAATGTGTTTTTGTTTGATGCCTTTAACGGCTAAATTAATTTTGTAATTATATGTGACTAATTTATCCCCATAAAATAAAAATCATTGGGGTTCAAAAGGATAGGTTTGGTAAGATAACTCTAAAAAAGTAATTTCTAATACAAATAAACAAATGATAGACTTCGAACTTACTGAAGAGCACAAGATTTTGCGTGATTCTGTCCGTCAGTGGGCTGAAGGAGTCAAGGACAGAATCGTAGAGTTAGATCGGAAACATGAAACCGATCCCGAAATTTTGTATGATATGGGTCGTCAAGGATTTCTTGGTATTTGTATTCCCGAGAAGTACGGCGGGGCTGGAATGGACTATATTTCTCTTGCCATTCTTTGTGAAGAACTTGAACGTGTGGATACAAGTTTAAGAGTTCCTATTAGTGTTCATGTTGGTCTTAACAGCTTAACATTACTACAATGGGCAAACGAAGAACAAAAACAGAAATATTTAATTCCTCAGGCTGAAGGAAAAAAACTAGCGGCTTTTGGTCTTACAGAACCGAATGCTGGCAGTGATGCTAAAAATATTCAGACAACGGCGGTTAAAGAAGGCGATTATTATATAATTAATGGTTCTAAGGCTTGGATCTCACTAGGTGATACTGCAGATCATATTATTATCTTTGCAAGAACAGGTCCTAAAGAATTAGGGCATAAAAGTATTAGTGCGTTTATTATTGAACGAGGTTATAAAGGATTTTCTTCTCAGAAAATAAAAGGTAAATTAGGAGTACGCGCAGGAGATACTAGTATGATGTATTTCCATGACATGGCTGTTCCTGCGGAGAATCTATTAGGGGAAGAAGGGGAAGGATTCAAGATCGCAATGAGTGCACTTGACAATGGAAGATATACGGTTGGTGCTGGTTCTGTTGGCTTGGCAAAAGCTGCAATGGATGAAGCAATTAATTATGCAAAAACAAGAATTGCGTTTGGCAAACCAATTGCGGAGTTCCAGCTAATTCAACAAAAGATTGCGTACATGGTAAGGGGAATCGAAAGCGCAGAATTACTTATTTGGAAAGCAGGTTGGATGAAGAATAAAGGTTACAGAAATACGAAGGAAACCTCCCTTGCTAAGTGGCATGCTACAGACATAGCGATGGAAGTTGCTGACATGGCTTTGCAGATTTTCGGTGCTTATGGATACAGCGATGAATACCCAATTGAAAGATTCTTCAGAAATGCTCGTGGAGCAAGAATATATGAAGGTACTGCTGAGATCCATCAACTTATCCAAGCCAGTTATGCTTTAGGATATAGAAAAGATAAACCATTAAGAAAAGAACTTCCTCCCTGGCCTTTCCCAGATGATGTTTAAAAATATTAAAAAATAAAATTTACTTAAAAATAACTTAAATTATTGTTATTTCGCTTTTATTTTCTTCTCTGTTTTTTATGTTCAACTATTCTCGTTCTCCAAATATTTTAGTTCCTATTCTAATCATATTACTACCTTGAGCTAAAGCGATTTTATAGTCATTACTCATTCCTAAGGAAAAAATAGGTTTTTTGATTTTTAGAATATGAGCTATCTCTTTTCCACATGTCACCGCATTTTCAAATTCTTGGGCTACTTGGTATTCTTTTGCTACTGATGCTATTCCCATTATTCCCATTATTTTTGTGTTTTGAAGTATTAGTTCTTGTTTTCTTATTTTTTCAGCTAATTTTATTGCTTCCTCTAATGGAAATCCGTGTTTGGTTGGTTCCGATGATATCTTAATTTCGAGTAAGACTGACGTATTTATCCCTAATTTTTTTGATTTTTTTTCTATTTCTAACAATATTTTTTCGTTGTCAACCGCTTGGATGAGATGAAAAAATGTGATAGCCTTTTTTACTTTATTTTTTTGTAGTGGCCCTATCAAGTGAATTTGTTCTGCTTTACGTAAAATATTTTTTTTCATTGCTTCTTGAACATAGTTTTCCCCAAAAACTTTTATTCCTTCTTTTAAAGCAATTTCTATTTTCCATTCCGGTTGTTTTTTTGATACTGCTATAAGAATCGGTGGTGTTATTGATAATTCTTCTACTGTATTTTGGAGTTCTTTCTTGAATGCTTTAATAGAGTGGATCAATTCTTGTTTTTGTTTTTCGTTAGGGAGAGTTTTTTCCACGTTAATAATTTAATTTATTTAGATTTTACTGTTTTTGTTTTATTTCGAGTTTGTTGTATCAAAATTTTTTGTAGAAAAGAAATTTTTGATGTATAATGAGTATTGTCGAAAAATCGGAACTATTTTTTTATTTAAATTAATTTAAGTTAAAAAACCAGGGGGTCTTAAGCAGTTGTTTTTCCTCTGAATTCTGGGAAAAATAGCTGAATTAATTCCTCAATTTTTTGTTTAAATTCTTCCTCCAATGAGAACCTACTTTTTGCATTAGCTTTTACAACTATTGGCGTCGTTTTTTTTATGAACTCTTCAAATTTTTCTTCAATTCTTTCAGAGTAATGATCTACGAATATTACTGCTACTAATGGTTTTCTTTTCCCCAAAATAGCAAGTTTATCTTTGTCAAATTGTATTCTATTCAAAGTACTTTTCTTAGTTAGTTGGTCAGCAAAGTTTTTGATAGCAAAAAGCAATGCTCCGTAAAGTTCTTCTTCTACAGGTTCTTCTCCATTTTTTGTTGGTTCTATTTCGCCGATTTTATAGAGAATCATCCCATCTTCATTAATTAATAAAAGGGACTTTACCGTTGTTTCTTTTAGAACGAAATTAGGAATTAATGAAGAAACCATTATAGAAATTATTAAGATAAAAGAGGCGATTATAAATACTCCTTCAATGTTTATAAATGATATAAAAATATCTGCTATTAGTGCTCCTCCTAAATCGATGGCGTAAAGAATGGCCCAAAGCGTTCCCGAGTATTCTATTAGCTTTTGAGGATATAGATCTGTGATCTGTAGCATAAAGAAACTTATAATCATGTAGTATCCCGTGATTTCGAGGATTACGCTTATTAATGTTTGCCTGAAAATATTTCCAGCAATTACGCTAAATAATGTCGCAGTACTCGCTAGAAACAAGATAGAGTGCCTACCTATCTTGTCACTCATTTTACTACATACAAATAATATTGGAGCTGCGATTAGGAAACCATATCCTCGATATTCTGTAGTGTAGAATTTTTCGATTCTTAGTAATATTGAATATATCATACCACTTGCAAAAAGAAACATACTCGTAGTAGTAATCGCGTATAAAACCCATCGGTCTCTCATACTTACTGCTTTGCGGGGTATTTTTGTTTCAAGACGGTTTATTTCTGTGCGGTGTGTTTTAGTCCAGTAGTGTAAGAATAAAGACGCGATTAATAAAAACGTAAGAAAACCAAATAT
>JAMOVR010000279.1 GCA_027061945.1 Candidatus Heimdallarchaeota archaeon | reverse complement strand
CATAGTTCCATTTTGCAGGCAAAAGGATATTAATTTTTATAATAAATTTCAGGATGACTATAGGTTACATGATAATGCATTTTTTATATTTAAGATTTTGGAACAAATAATTAATAATTCCCATGATAATGTGTGTTGCCGCCTTATAGATAGATGGCCTAATGAATTCAATAATTATTACATATATGAGCCTAAAAATTGCACAATAAACCTGCCCAACAAATCGCTCCACCTGACCGCTATTCCGCTGGCGCTCCATAGCGGCAGGTGAGCTTGGTCGTTATACAAAAAGGAGAAATAGGAGATGTCCTTGCTTGATGGTTTGCTGAATTCGACTGATTCGCGACATAAAGTCTTTATTAGCTATTACCACAAAGATGATCAATATTATAGGGATGAATTTGAAAGAAGATTTGGGCATCTTTTTATTAACAAATCAGTAAAACCAGGAGATATAGACTCCGATCTCAGCGATGAGTATATCAAAAGGTTGATACAGGAAGGATATTTAACAGATTCATCAGTTGTGCTTGTTCTAATTGGCCCAAAAACATATTGTAGAAAACATGTAGATTGGGAAATTTCAGCAGGGTTAAACAAAAAAGTTGGTGGTTATTCTGGGTTGGCAGGTTTGCTCCTTCCTGAATTTCCTCTTTCCCATGATAACAAATATAACTATAGTGATATTCCTGCTCGTTTGGCTGACAATGTGAAATCGGGCTATGCTAAGATATATACTTGGAACTATGCTTGCAGTAGTGATGAGATAATCAAATCAGTTATACAAGAAGCGTTTGACAATAGAATATCTAAGGCAGATAAGATAGATAATACCAGAAAGCAACTTCAAATAAATTTATGTAGCTAATGGAACTGTTCAAATTGTCAATTACAACAAATAACGGGATAGGATTGAATGCTAGCTGGTTGTTGCTTGGCCTTATCGCGCTTTGTCTTATTATCATCCTCTTAATATTTAAGAAATACAAAAAAGAGTATTCTTGGTTTGAAATAGACCAAGCAGAAATTGGCATCGGGAATCATAAAATCAGAATTAAACCAAATAATGAAGATTTGCAAATAGCATATCAACTATGGGTGGAATTAAGCACTAGAAAAATAGGTTTAGAGATAGATAAAGAAAATGATGTAATTGTAGAACTATACAACTCTTGGTACGAATTTTTTAAAATTGCTCGTGAGCTAATTAAATCAGTACCAGTAACTAAGGTTAGAGCGAACACTAGCACTCAAGAAATAATAAATCTTTCGTTTATGATATTGAACGAAGCATTGAGACCACATCTCACTAAATGGCAGGCTAAGTTTAGGCGATGGTATGAAGAGGCCAATGAAAAAAACGAAAATAAGTCGAAAACACCTCAGGAAATTCAAAAAGAATATCCTGAATATGATGAGCTAATGAATGATTTGATTAGGGTAAACAATATATTAATCTCATACAAAAATACACTAGAAAAATTGATCCATGTATAACAAATCGCTGCAGTGGACGCCAATTCCGCTGACGCTTCATTGGCGCCACTGAGCTCAGTCGTTATGTAAAAGGATAAATTATGCAGGATGAAAAACTAGTTCAAGTTTTGGAAAGAATTGCGG
>JAMOVR010000278.1 GCA_027061945.1 Candidatus Heimdallarchaeota archaeon | reverse complement strand
GCCCATCAAATATGTCTTCTGTTCCATCATTTTTAAATGAGGCTATCATGAATCATATTATAACGGAACTCATTAAGATAGCAATGACATGACTCGCACATGAAGACTGTTAATAAATGGATGTCCTTTATTGTTATGCTAGGATATATCCTTGATAGCTTCCACAACCTCATTTTTCATATCTTGTATGTAATCTTTACCAATTCGAGGAGCATAAGATGGATGAGGACATATTAAAAATACTGTCTTATAATCAGAGTACTCTTTCACACCAACTTGAAAAATAAAACTTACTTTTCCAACTATTTTTCTTTCCTTCCAGCCTCTAGAATCATCATTACAAAGAGTAATATAATTACGAATACTTCGTGGAATAATAACAAGCTTAGGTTTTAAAGTATCAATCAACAATTCTGCCAAACTGTTGGAGAATTCCATAACCCTTAAAAATAAGGCCCTGTCAATATCTTTCATTTCTTTAACAAAAGATTCAAAATCAGAGCTTCCCCAAGGCACATAATTAGCCATTAAAGTGTTTTCAATACCATAAAGTTTATCAATTATTTCACTATAAATAGACCACTGGGTAAATGGATTCCATTCAGTCACTTCAGAAAAATATTTACTATCTTTTTGAGAAAGGAAACCAGCAAACTCCTTTGATGCAGAGTTTTCTTTTATAAGTTCTAAAGATTTAGGAACATTAGGGTTTGACCCAAACCATAATACTTTAACCTCATTGGTTTCAAGCTTCTTCATAACATTTGTTGTTTCTTTTTCGCCAAATAATGTAGATCGAAATAAAGTAGAATACGCCCCTGTTCCTAGCTTCATTCTGCTGTTATCTTCTTCTGAAACAAACTTAAAAATCATCTCATCAGTAATTTCAAATATATTACGCATAATTAAACCCTAACAAGTCTGTATAAAACTCTATTTTCACATGCCTTATGAACTTGCCCCGATTTAGTGGAGTAAGAAACAAAAGGACATCCAGTTAATTGTTTTTTTAACATTATAAGCAACAAAATGGATGTTGTTTATTTTGCTTATTATCACTCATCTTATATTTTACCATATATTGATATGAGCCAATCTCCCTTGAACAACAGCCGTACCCTTTTGCTTCGTAGATATCAAATACGGCCTGAATTACAGGCAATGGAAGCCCCAATGAGTCTTGAAGTTTTTTACTATTAAGCCTATTCCCTTTTGGACATTCATCAACGACCTTCATCAACGATTCCATTTTCTGCTTATTTTCGGCAAGAGCACACATTTTTAATACTTTTGAAAATCCTTTCTACTCTCTGCCTCACCCTAAAAGAGCAGGCTTTCCTTTACAAAAGGAAAAAATTTAAAATCTCCCCTAACCCCTCTTTAAAAAAGAGGGGAATCAACATTCTCTTTTCTGAAAGGGATATTATTGGAGGATTTAGCAGAAGGAAATACTACAACAATCACAAGCATGGCTAAAGTCTGTAATAAATCTACTCATGGATAGTAAATAAAGTAAATGGATGTCTTTTTTCTTTAATTTGATTAAGTCATGGCTATTACAGCTAAGCTGCAAGCTCTATCTCTGCCTTTAATGTATCCCAAGGCACATAAATCCTTTTCATATTATCTTGATGA
>JAMOVR010000277.1 GCA_027061945.1 Candidatus Heimdallarchaeota archaeon | reverse complement strand
TTTGTTCCGTATGATGGCCATGAGTATGAGCTTACAACTGTTCTTCTTTGGTGGGGTGGGATCTGGAATGGTTTTGGCACTATTTCAGGGTCTTCCCATGCGGGGTCATCGGGATAAAACACGTATTTGTTAACAGTGCCTGTGGGTATTCCTTGAAATGCTTTTACTACAGGGGGATCTGAAGTCATGTCATATCTGTCTGCTGCAGTATCGCATATTACTGCGTGTTTTGGTAATAATGCTAATTGTTCTCCCGTTAGCACATGTTTATTGTTTGCTCCTTTGGGACGGAACGTGGCATCTACTATTATATCGGCGTTTGGCAGTACTTCGTTATTCATGAATTCTTTGTCCATGGTTTCAAATATGTCTAATGGAATGGTTATTGACTTAGGATTTCCTCCTCTTTGAACCAATTCTTGTTGTAAATTCATCATTCCAAATCTATTTAATGCTTGAATTGCCCAAATTCCAACCATCCCTGCACCAACAACATAGAACCTAAATGGTCTTCTTTTTTTATCAAACCAGAATTCTTCTCCCACTTGTTTTCTTAATTCTATTATCGCTGCCTTCACAGAGTTATAAGCAGTTGTTTTCAGATCTTCTACCGTTCTTTTTCCAGATTCGTCTTTTATATCGTCTAGTGATATTGTGTGTATCCCTTTTTCATAGAAATACCTTGTTTTTTCTGGATGTGTGTTGTAGTGTAAAAACGCGATGAGTGTCTGTCCTCTTTTCATTAATTTCCATTCCTCGGGAGAAGGAGTAGTCAAACAAACAACATAATCTGAGTTTTTGAATACTTCTTCTTGGGTTACAAATTCAACTTTTGGATGTTCGTATTCTTCTTTTTTGAACCCTAAATCCGACCCATAGCCTTCTGCTATCAAAATTTTGACATCATACTTGTTTGCAAGAAGATGTATTAGCCACGGGGGAAACTCCCTTCGGTATCCAGGAACTATCCACATTCGTGGGAAGCCAAATACCCGTGTCATATATTTTTATCAGTAGATATTTCTTTTAAACATTCAGTATTCACCCATTTATTTCCATATTTTTTCTTTTTAAACAACATGTGTTTGCGTTTAGTTACCACTTAACGCAATTTTATCACAGTTTTTTCGAAAAGATAAAACTCTATTTTTCACGGCTGTTAGCGTTTGTAGCATAAAAATTCTTGTCTGGCCCCATTCATTAGATTTATGACTTAAGAAAAAAAGATTTTTTTTAATTTATTGTTTTTTTTTAATTAAAAGTTAATTCCAGCTAAATAAAAGAACATTATTCCTATCATTTGAATTACGTGGTATAGATCATTATGGTTGAAGTGTTTATGAATTACTATTTTTTTGCTTGCTTGTATTCCTGCTCCTATAAACGAGATTATTACTGCTGCGATGTTCCATGAGGCACTTATTCTTGCGTTTTGTGTGTTTGTTGTTATTAGTGTGATGACCTCGATTACTAAAACATAGATCATTGCTGGTGCGTATCCTAAAATTGCAATTATAAATAATGGTTTTCTAACGACTTGAAAAATGTATATAATCAAAAGTAGTAATGTAACGATAATAATAATTCTTTGAGTAGTCTGATTTTTGATTCTTAGGTCTGTTATTCCTATTACAATTGCTGCACTAGCAATTCCAATTACGATAAGAGTTAATACCCAGATTAAATGGTGTTTCTTTTCTGACAGCATTTTTCTAAAACCATGAGCTGTTCCACCAAGAAGTGCGGATATTGCTATTGCAATTAATCCTATCGCCCAAAAAATATCGGCGGGGATATTTTTTTCGATCCCTCTAATTATTAGGGGGACTGATAGTACTATTCCCAACAAAAATAAGATGTAGTCAGTAATCATTGTGGTTGGTTCTTGAATATTTATTTTTGTCATTGTTAAAAAAGTAGGAGGGGAGTTGTGTAAGCTTTTTGGTTTTTAGTTGTTTTGAGGGGTAGGTATCATCATTTTTTTGTTTGTTATTTTATCGGCTATTTGTAATGCTTGTCTACTTAGGTGGTCTGTAGAAATACCTGTCCATCCAAGCCCAGTAAAGTGTACCCCAGGATATTGTGTTTCTATCTGTTTTTTATAATCTAATACTTTATTATGTCCTTTTTCTAATTGGGATATTCCTCTGTAATGTTTTTGTACGTGTGTATATTCTGGTTCTCCTTTTGCTTTTAATAGGTCTTTTACTTCCTCTATCGCATTCTGAACTAACTTTTCGTTACTCATCTCTGCTCTTTCAGGATGTCTTATTCCTCCAATAAAACACCTGAGCAATGTTTTTCCTTCAGGTGCTTTATGGGGAAATATTTGGGAAGAAAAAAGTATTCCTAAGACAAATCTTTCTTCTTCTGAGGGTGCTAAAAACCCATATCCTTTAGGTGGTTTTTTGAACTGTTTAACGTCATACCCTAATGAAACAATAGCTACTTTAGCTTCTCTGGTTCGTATTTTTGGTTTTTCCCCAAAAACATTTATGTTTTGCAGCGCATTTGGGCTTGTAGCTATGATAACATTCTCTGCTTCTATTGTTTTTTGTTTGGTCACGACTAAATACTTTTGTTTTTCTTGTTCAAGTTTTACGACTTCTTGATTTAGTAATGTATTAGTCCCTTTCGCCATTGCGTCTATTGACTGCTTCAAGCCTTGTTTAAAAGTCAAGAGATAAGGGGGTTTTTCCTTTTTTTCTTGTTTTGTATTTCCTTGTTCTTGTTTCTTTGCTTTTTTAAGTTGTTTCATCATTGCAATTCCGCCTTTTATTACGGAACCGTATTTCATTTCTAGTTGTTTAGCTTCGGGATAAACATAATCAATGACTAATGAATGATGATCTCCCGCATACACTCCAGAAATAAACGCATCTACAAGGGGATCTAACCCTTTACCAAATCTTCTAGATACAAATGAACCGATTGTTTCCTCGGGAATATCTTGTGGTTTTATAAATGGCTCGAGTAAGATCCTAATCTTTGTTTTTGGAGAAAAAACTGTTGTAGTTATCGCCGAAAAGGGGCCTGAAGGAAGTTTTCTTAGTTTTCCTTTCTTTACGATGTATCTTAAAGACTCTGATATCTTTGTTGAAGGAATTACCTGATCTTCAAGTTCTGCGTATTGTATCAGCTTTTGTATTCCTATTGACGTTCCTCTATATCCTTCAGGCCCGGTTTCAATTGTGTAGCCTTTCTCTTGTATGGTATCTATCAACCCGCCAAGCTTATCTTTTGCTTCTATAACACTTATTTCTTTAGGATTCACTCCTTTTCCTTTTAACGCATTTGCAACGGAAAGTCCGGCAAATCCGCCTCCAATAATTGTAATGCTCATATAATCACCTCTAAGTGCTTAAATACTTTGAGAAAATAGAACATCAGGGGTTCCATTCTTAATATATTTGTCTAAGGATGCTGCTACGACCCTAGCAAAAAGCCTTCCTAGTGCGGTAGCTTTCCATTGTTCTGGTGCAACTCTTTCAGTAAGACCGATTTTTTCGTAGGTGGGGAAATGTGTTTCAATGTCCTTGATTAATGCCTCTGCAGCGCTCTTGTGTTTGTCTCTTAGTTCTTTTGTGTTTATCTTGAACTGACATAACCACGTCATTATGGCATCTTTTCTAGCTACATCATCTGGTGTCAGTTTTATTCCTCTAATTGTTGACACACCATATTTTTTGGTTAGCTCATGGTATTTCCATAAGTCCTTAGTATTCTGGGCATAAGTATTGTTTATATCGCTTATTGATGAATATCCAAATGCAATTAGGTCTGTCCCTGCTTTGGTCGTATATCCCATGAAGTTCCGTTGTAAAGTTTCTTCTTTGTACGCCTTCCAGAGATCATCAGTTGGTAATGCAAAATGGTCAAAGCCTATTTGTCGGTATCCATTCTCAATCAAGGAGTTTCTAGCAATTAAAAACAGTTCTAATTTTTCTTTTCCTCTTGGAATTTTATCTTCTGGAAAAATACTTTGATGTTTAAATATTTTTGGCAAGTGTGCGTAACTATATACCGCAAGCCTATCGGGTCTAATCTGATTGATAAGCTCCATTGTTTTCTTGAAACCTTGTTTTGTTTGATATGGAAGACCATATATTAAGTCAATATTTATGCTTAAAACACCATGATCTCTAGCAAATTCAATTATATGCTTTGTTTCTTCAAATGTTTGGTACCTACGGATCTTCTCCTGTACTAATGGGTCAAAGTCTTGGACTCCTAAAGATAATCTGTTTATTCCATTGTCTAATAGCGTTAGAATATGTTCCTCTGTAGTTACTGAAGGATGAATCTCTATAGACTGTTCAGCGTGTTTTACCGGTTCAAAGGTCTCATTGAATGTTGTAAATAAGCGTTGTAATTGCTTAGGGGTTAGAAAGGTAGGGGTTCCTCCACCTAAGTGTAACTGAGAATATTTTCGTCTTTCACCCAGTCTCTCAGAGATTGTTTTCATTTCTATTTGTAAAAGAGTGTCTAAATATTCTGTCCCCCTGCTTTTTCTTTTAGTAATGTGTGTATTACATCCACAAAAAGCACATCTTCTTTCGCAAAATGGTATGTGAAAGTATATGCTTAATGGCTCTTGTTTTTGCCCAGCTTTTTCAATTGCATCTAAAAATTGTTGTGGGCCATAGTCATTTTTCCAGAAGGGGACTGTTGGGTAGCTTGTATATCTAGGAACTGGTCGATCAAATTTTTGAATTATCTCGACACTTAATTCTTGTTCTTCTATCTTGAGTGCCATTTTTTATGCCTCTTTAAATTTTTTAACTGTTTTAACCATTGCTTCAACATTTTCTATTGGTGTGTCTTTAATGATGCCTTTTGAAAGATTAAAAATATACCCCGGAGCATTCTCTCCTTCATTTAAGACTTTGAGGGTTTCATAACGGGTTATTTTTGGAGTTGAAAGTAAAACTGCGGGATCTAAATTTCCTTGAATTGCTTTTTGATTGTCTGTTGTTTTTAGAACTTCAGAAATAGTCATAGTATTATCTATGCTTAATACATCTGCTCCTAATCGCTTTATTTTGTTGATTAAATGGGCTGTGCCTCTTGAGTAGTATATTTTTGGAATGTCCTTTATCTGTGGGTGATGAAGAATCTTTTGTACATAAGGCATTGCAAGTTCTTCATACTGCTTTTGGGACAAATATAACGCCCAAGAATCAAAAATTTGTATCGCATCTACCCCGTTTTCTATTTGAACTAATAGCTTGTTAATTAGTATTTGAGTTGTTTTTTCAAGTAATTGCTTGTACGCCTTTGGATATTTCCACGCAAATGCTTTAGTTTTACTAGCATCTCTTGTTGACTTTCCTTCAATAAGATAAGAAGCAATAGTAAATGGGGCTCCTGAAAAACCAATAAGAGCATGTTGCTCTAACTTGTTCCTTGTTTGTTTGATCTCTTCAATAAGATAAGGATAATGTTCTTCTGGGGTTGTTATTTCTAACTTTTCAACATCTTCTGGTTTCTGAACTGTTTTTTCAATTATTGGTCCGACACCCGGTTTTATTGTCAAACCAATATTTAGTCCATAAAGTGGTGTTAAGATATCTGTAAATATTATTGCTGCATCCAAATCAAACCTTTTTATTGGTTGCAAAGTTATTTCTGTAGCAATTTCTGGATTTTGAATGAGCTGTTCGAATGTTTTGTTTTGTCTTATCTCTTGATATTCAGGGAGATATCTTCCAGCTTGTCTCATGAACCATATGGGTGGTCTGTCATTAAGTTCTTGTTGCTTTCTTATTGCATTTAAGAATCTTTGTTTCTGTGTGATCTTCACGTTTTTTCCCTCTGAACCTGATTATACGCTTTGAATGTCTCAATTAGTTTTTCAGTAGTCTCTTCGATTATTTCTGGGGTGTGCTCAGTAGAAACAAAACCAATTTCATAAGCACTAGGCGGTAAATATAGGCCATTTTTCAAAGCGTAATAGTGTATATCGGCAAAAATCTCTACAGATTGCTTTGTTATCATGTCAGGAGTTTGTGGTTTGGTCTGTGAGAAGTTCATCCAAAACATTGAAGCGATTTGTGTTATGTTTAAAGGAATATCTTGTTCTCTAGCTATTTCTGAGATATTACGAGTAAGAAGCTCTGTATTATTCTGTAATACTGAATAGGTGCCCTTGTTTTCTTCTATCTTTTCTAAAGTAGCAATTCCCGCAGTCATTGCCAATGGATTCCCGCTTAGTGTTCCTGCTTGATATACACTTCCTAATGGTGCAATATTTTGCATCAATTCGGATCTTCCACCATATGCACCTACCGGTAGTCCGCCACCAATTATTTTTCCAAAAGTAACAATGTCTGGTTTAATATTGTAATATTGTGTTGCTCCGCCAAGTCCAACTCTAAATCCCGTGATTACTTCATCTAAAATAAACATGGATGAGTACTGTTTGCTCAATTTTTCGATTAATCTCATGAATTCACTTGTTTGGGGAAATAACCCCATATTTGCAGGGATCCCTTCTATTATAACTGCAGCAATCTCATCAGGATATTTCTCAAATACTTGTTTTAGCGATTCTTCATCTCCTAATTTTAATACGATAGTATCTTTGGCGGCTCCTTCTGTTACCCCAGCACTAGATGCAATTGAGAAAGTCGCTAATCCACTTCCTGCTTTGACTAATAAATGATCTACGTGCCCATGATAACAGCCTTCAAACTTGACGATCTTATCTTTTTTTGTTGCCCCTCTAGCAAGTCTTATCGCGGACATTACTGCTTCGGTTCCACTATTTACGAACCGCACCCAATCCGTAGCAGGGTGATGAGTTATTATTTTTTCTGCCAATTCTACTTCTAATGGAGTGGGAGCACCAAAAGAAGTTCCCTTTTCCGCTATTTCTTTTAATTTGTTTATTACATACTGATTTGCATGGCCTAAGATTAATGGCCCAAAAGACATTACATAGTCAATGTAAGCGTTATTTTCCACATCAATTATTCTTGGCCCTTTTCCTTCTTTAATAAAAACAGGGTCTCCTTTTACCGCTTTGAATGCCCTTACGGGAGAACTGACACCCCCTGGCATTATCTTTTCTGCTTTTTGTAATAATTCTTTGCTTGTTTTCATAACCATCCCTTTTGTAAAACCTCTTTTGCGTGGTATGTTATTATCCAGTCGGCTCCTGCTCGGGAGATCGCAGTGAGATTCTCAATGGTTATTCTTCTTTCATCGAAGATCCCATGTTGTGCCCCAAACTTCACCATTGCATATTCTCCACTAACATTATAGGCCGCTACAGGAAGATTCGTTGTTTGTCTTACTGTTTTAATAATGTCTAAATACGCAAGAGCTGGTTTTACCATTACTGCATCTGCTCCTTCCTGCTCATCTAATATTACCTCTTGAACAGCTTGACGTATGTTCCTGTAGTCCATTTGGTAAGTACTTCGATCTCCAAATTGTGGTGCACTGTCTACAGCATCTCTAAATGGTCCGTAATAAGCACTGGCATATTTAACGGAGTAACTTAGAATTGATATGTCTTCCATTCCTTCTTTATCGAGAGCTTCTCTGATTACTTTGACTCTTCCATCCATCATGTCGCTTGGTGCGACCCAATCTGCCCCAGCTACCGCGTAAGTTATAGCGGCTTTTGCAAGCATTGGTAGGGTTGGATCGTTTAGGATTTTACCAGTGTCATAATCTACAATTCCACAATGACCATGTTCAGTATATGGACACAAACATACATCTGCAAATAAAACTATTTCGTCTCCAAATTCTCTTTTAATGTTTTTTAGGGCTTTAGGAACAATCCCTTCTGGATTTGCTGCTTCTTTGCCTGTGTTATCTTTTTCCTCTTTTAATGCTCCTCCAAATATAAGAAATTTATTTATTCCGACGTCAAGTGCTTCTTGTACTTCTTCAACAACTTTATCTGGAGAGAAATGATACAGGCCGGGAAGTGAATTGATAGGTGTTTTCTTGTTTTCTCCGTGCGTTAAAAATAGTGGATAAATAAATTTCTCTTTTGAAAGTTTGGCTTCGTTAAGAGAATCTCTTATTATTTTATTTTTTCTTAATCTTCTCATTCTTCTAGTTGGGTAATACATTTTTTAAAACCTCCAATATTGCTTTTATCGATGTGCTGTTTGGAAAAAGAACAGAGCCAACTCCCTCTTTTTTTAGGGCTTTAGCAGTAGTTGGCCCTATTGCAACCCAATTCTTTATTACTAAACTATTTTCTCGAGCAAAACTAATGACTTCTCGAGCTTGACTAGGACTAAAGATAACTGCAACTTCAAATGTTTTGTTTTTAGGAAAGTTTTTTGTTATAGGTTTCTCTAATTTAATTTTATTATAAGTAATTATTTGAAAAACATTAACTCCATTGTTTTCTAAAGTTTCTTTTAGATGGGGAAGTGGCTCTTGAGCTGTTAAATGAATTACTTGTTTTAGTTGAGAGTCTATTTTTAACAATTCTTCAGCAAGACTTCTGCTTGTATGCCTTGTTGGAACAAAATGAACTGGTAAATCATGTTTTCTTATTTCTCTGGCAGTACTCTCACCAACTGCAGCTATCTTTACTTTGTTTTTTTTGCTTTTCTTAATGTCCTGATAAACGCGTTTTAGAGCAGGGACTGCTCTTTTTGATGTTATTACTACCCATTGTGTGTCTCTTAGTAACGGTTTAACTTCATTTATTACTTGCCGAGGATCGGTTATATCATACCGGAAAAACTCTATTGAACTTATCTGAGCACCTGTTTCTTTCTCTATTTCTGATGTTAAAATATCGTTGTTTGTGTCCCTTGAGATTAAAACGTAATAATCGTTTTTGGTTTTTTTATCTATGGCATTGCTTCCGCCCAGTAGTATCTTCTCTGCATTTTCTTGTATGTAATTACTTATCTTCTCTGTTTTTTCAAGAAACTCTTCTAACGTTCCTTTTTCGTGGTAAGTTATCAGTTCAGGAATGTATTGTTGTTTCCAGTTATTTTTGGCGTACGCTATGGATATCTCGTATAAATGATCTTCAGTTTTATATGTTGATACACCCAGGGGGACTGTACACCCACTACCAATACTTTTTAAAATTGCTCTTTCTACCTGGGCTTGTTTTAATGTCTCGTAATGAATTATTTTTCTTAAAATATTCTCAATTTCTGGATCTTTTTCTCTATATTGTGCAGCTAAAATCCCTTGTCCCGGAGAAGTAGGATACTTATTAAGAGGTAATGGTATTACTATTGTCTCTTCAGGTAACGTTATTTTCGCACGGTCAATTCCTGCTTTTGCAAGTATTATCCCATCAACCCATCCTTTTTTGATATACCCTATCCTCGTTTCGATATTTCCTCTTATGTCTATTGGTATTGAAAATGGATTTTGATTAAGTAATTGTGCTTGTCTTCTTAATGAACCTGTACCAATTCTGGTTCCTTCTTTTAGTTTAATGGTTTTCTGATCTTCAATATTTTCTTTTTTTATTATTAATATGTCTCGAGGGTCTTCTCTTTTAAGTACTGGAGTTATTTTGAGTCCTGGACTTATTATGGTTGGTAGATCTTTTAGGCTATGAATTCCAATGTCTATTTCGTTTTCTAATAATGCTTTTTCCACAATAGTAGTAAAAACACCGACTGTTGAGAAGTGATGTAGAGGAATGTTTGTATTCAAGTCCCCTTTTGATTTTAATGGAATAAATTTTGTGTGTATCCCTTTTTTCTCAAGCTCTTTAATTACCATGTTTGTTTGAGTTCTTGATAGAAAACTATCTCTAGCACCAATCCTTAGCATCTTGCTCCCTCCAGTAAGATTTCTTCAAAATGCTTTTGAGATACGTGAATAACATCCTTAACTAATAATTCAATAGATCTCTCTATTTTCTCGGGATCTTTTTGCTGAATTATTTGCTTTAACAACTGTTTTTTTCTGTTTTCAGCTACTGTTTCAAGGTCTTTTCTTAGTTTTATGATCTTGTTTTTTTCTTTTTCTAACACGATTTTTTTCTCTAAGATGTAATATTGTTCTTCTATTATGGGTTTAGCTTGGTAAATCGCATTTTGCCTTTGTTCCTTGTTTTTGTTTATTGTTTCAAAGAGGTCTGATATTTGAATAAGTTTAATTTTAGGTTCATTTCTTAATTCTTCTTTACTATTTCTTGGAACACCCAAATCTAATACTAAAATCTGTGTAGTTTCTTTCTTTGACAGGATTTTCTGAACGGTTTCTTCCCCAAAATATGGTTCTGTTTTATCATTTGCAAGCACTATTATGTCAGAATAAGGAGGATTCTCTAAAAATTCTTGGAAACCAATTATCTTTTCTTTTGAATTTAAGATCTGTTTTCTTCTTGTGATAAAATAAAATACTGCGTTCTTAGCATGTCTCTTAATTATTTTTTCGGAATTCTGTCCCATTTTCCCGGTTCCAACTATTGAAACAATAATCTCATGCTTCGTTTTCTGATTTTGCTGAATGAATCTTTTTATTTCTTCTTCTACTAATGATATTAGAGACACTTTTCCTTTAGGAAGATCTGTATTGTTGAAAATTTTAACTGCTGCTTTTATAGCATTTTGAATTATTATTTTTAATTCCCCAGTTAAGATCTTTTCTTTTGTTAGCTCTTCATTAGCTTTTTTTGTTTGCCCTAAGATCTGGGGCTCTCCAAGTACTAACGAATCTATGGAACTGGCTACATATACCAGATGTTCAAAAGCGTTTTTCCCTTTGAATACTTCTTTTGTTTTTTCCAATTCTGGATCAATTTTGGTTATAATGTTGCTTATCCGCTGAAATTTATTATTATCACTAATAAACGCGATTAACACTCTCTGACACGTGAACATATAAAAAACAGGTTTTTCTTTTTTTAGAATTTCTTGAGATTCTTTTATTTTTGTAGATAGCTTCTCAAATAGCTTTAGAGGTGTATGCGGTATTCTCCATGTTATTATCGTAAAGTTTTCTATGTCATTCATTGGCCATTACCTTTTTTTCTATTATATTGGCTATTCCTGAGGCAAACTCGGGGTCATCATTTGGGGTTTTTATTCGGTAGAAAAATGGAATTTTGCTTTGCTCGGCAATCTTTCGATAATAAATATCAATCTCATATACTGTCTCCAAATGATCGCTTACAAAACCAAAAGGTACAATAATTAGATGTTTTGTCTTTTTCTGCCCGATTTCACGAATTTTTTCTTCAGTGTATGGCTGTAACCATTCTACGGGCCCTACTTTGCTTTGAAAAGTTAATGTTGTTTTTATTTGAGGATATTTTTTCTTAATTTCATTTATTATGATTTGATAAGATTGGTTTAATTGTTCTAGATATGGGTCTCCTTGTTCAACATATTTTTTTGGGAGACTATGAGCACTAAACAAAATATGTGTTTGTTTTATTTCTTCAGAAGGTATTTCTTGCAATACTTCGTTTATGTTTTTAATCCACCAGTCAATATAAGTACTTTCTAACCCCCATTCCTTTATTTCTTTAATTTCTACCGAGTTTATCTTCCCATTTTTATGTTTATAAAAATCCTTGATACTGCTTCCTGTTGTTGCATTACTATAATGCGGATATAGTGTAAACAAAATTATTTCATCACAATCTGAATTTTGTATCTCTTTTATTGTTTCTTTTGCCCTAGGCTTTGTATAACGCATTATAACGAAAGTCTCGGCATTATATCCTTTACTTATTAATTGCTCTTTCACTTGTTTCGCAAATGAATTAGTTATTTCTAAAATTGGGGATTTACCCCCAATCTGTTCATACATCTCTATTGTTCCCTTTATTCTTGATTTAGTAATTATTTTTGCAATTATTTTCTGGAATGGTCTCATTACTGTTGGTAACTGTATTATTTCAGGATCTGAAAAGAGATTTTCTAGAAATTCCTTTATTTCTCGTTTATTTTTGGGCCCTCCCATTTGAAGAAAGACGACACAATATTTTTTTTGTTTTTGAATTGACTGTGTGTGGGCCATTTAATAATCAAAGAATGGGTTTTTCTTTGATTGGGATATATTTTGTGTCACATGTAGTTATTACAATATGTTTCACATTGTTTTTTTGTGGTTCACAAAAACAAATAAAGTACGTTTTTTATTTTTAGTTGTGGTATTTAATAATTTAAAAAGAGAACTGGACAGTGTTTTAGATTCTTTCTCTTTTACCAAAGAAGAGATTATTAATTTAGTATCAAATGTTTTTGGATTAACATCTCAGGAATCTCGAGTATATCTTGTTATACTAGTTAATGATGCTGTTACGGCTCGAGATATCTCTAAACTAGCTAATATTCCCAGATCACGTGTTTACCCAGTTACAGATCGTTTGATCTCCTTAAATTTAATAGAAGTTAGAATAGGTAGTAATGTCCGGACTTTTTTTGCTTCTAATCCTCATGTAGTGATTAAAAAAACACGTGAAAAATTTGAACAACTGTTCGAACAAAAATTAGAGCGTTTAAGCCATTTAGAAGATATTTTAGGTAAAATCTGGGAGCGTAAATTATTATTAAATTATTCAAGCTCATATTTAGTTGGTTCGTTGTCGAGTTATGAGGAAATGGTGTCTATTCTTCCATCTCTTAATAAACGACTATGGATTGGTATTGTTGGTAGGGGAGGAGTGAACCCATGGCCCGAAACTAGTAAGTATCTAATTGATGCTTTAGAACGTGGTGTTGACATCCGTTATTACACTAATATTAAATATGTTTCAGAAGTCTTGAACCGTCATTTGTCACGTATTCGCCCTGGTTATAAAATTCAAATGTTTTATACTCCAAATGTTCCTTTTAATTTTATTTTAGCTGATGATATAGTGTTTTTATTGTTAGAATATGACGATAGTTTCCAATTTGTAAAAATCATTAATCCGGACTTAGTTTTAGGTTATCAATTATTGTTTGAATATTTAGAACGTAATTCGGAAAAATTATTTTAGGAGTATATTTTTTGTTCTTTTTTTTGGTCATTAACAGTAGAAAGTAAATACTTTCTATGTATTTTTATTTTGATGTATGTCGAAAAGTATCGGCAGAGTAATCGTGTTCGTGAAATGAAGTATGCGATTAGAGATCTAGTAGTTCTCGCAAACAAGTTAGAAAAAGAAGGAAAAAAGATCATCCGCTTAAATATTGGAGATCCTCTTAGATATGATTATGAGACCCCTGCAGAAATGATTGAAGCGATGTACGATGCTTCCAAAAATGGTAAGAATTATTATGCTGATTCTTTGGGCGAGCTGGAATTAAGAGAAGAAATAAGCAAACATGAAAAATCTAAGCATGGAATAAGTACCTCCGCTGATGATGTAATTTTTACGAGTGGAGTTTCTGAAGCGATTTATTTCTTACTTGCGGCCTTTACCGATGTCGGAGAAGAGATTTTGCTTCCAGCACCAACTTATCCTGCTTATTCATCATTAGCCACGGTTTTTCAAAATAATGTAAAATATTATAATTGTGTTGAAGAAAATAATTGGCTTCCTGACCCAGATGACATCCGTTTAAAAATTTCTGAGAAGACCAGACTCATGGTATTAATTAATCCTAACAATCCAACAGGTGCAATTTATGATGAGAAAGTCCTTAGAGAAATAAGAGATATTGCTGGAGAAAATAATACCGTCATAGTCTCTGACGAGATTTATGATGATCTTGTTTTAGAAGGGGAAAGGCCTAAAGGTATGGCTAGTATTGCTAAAGATGTCCCTACTATCGTTTTTAATGGATTTAGCAAATCTTTTTTGGCCCCTGGTTGGAGAGCAGGCTACGCTTACAGATGGGATCCCGAAGATTATATTGCTGATGCTTGGGAAGGAATGAAGAAAATAGCTCGAGCCCGTCTAAGCGCTACTACTCCTATTGAATATGGCGTTCTTGCAGGACTAAGAAGTGAGCGTTCTTATCTTGCTCCTCTAAGGAAAAAGTTGCTTTCAAGAAGGGATGCAGTTGCAAAAGTATTAGAAAAATCTGATCTGTTCTCTCTTGTCCATCCCAAAGCTGCTTTTTATGCATTCCCTGGAATTGACATCTCGAGGACCACCTTTGAAAGTGATGAAGATTTTGTTGTATCTCTATTAAAAGAAGAAGGTGTTCTTACAGTATATGGCTCTGGTTTCGGAAAAAGCCCAGTAACCAAAGACCACTTCCGAATTGTATATCTTGCACCAGAAGAAATTCTGACAGAAGCAATGGAAAAAACCGTTAATTTTGCAGAAAAACACATTAAAAATTAAGTTAGTTCTTGTTTTTTCTTTTATAATACCCTCTCTCTCCGCAGTTAAAATATTGAACATGATAATCTACTTTGTGTATAACAAATTATATAGAAATTTTTGGAAAGAAAAAGAACTTTTTCTTTTGTCGGTTCATAAAAATTTACAGACCATATCTAACATGGTTAAGCTTAGTTTTTCTTTATCTTTTCCACGGTACTCGGTTTTGGTCTCTCCTTACGGTGTTACTTATTTCGCAGTTGTTGGTGATGAATTAGTCTCGGTTTCTCCAGTTTTTATTCCATTTCTAATTCGCTTAAGATTATTATTAGAATTAACTAAAGAAATCAAAGAGTTATTTGAAGAAGGACATTTTTCTGTTTGATAATAATAAAAACAGATTATTTTCTAACAACTTAGCGTGTACTGCTCCTTGCTTTTGTGAGGATCTTCCTGCCTCTTAGATAAAACTTTCTCCTCAATTGTGTCGTTATAATGCCGAACATAACCTCCTTAATACCTTAAAAGTCAAAAAAATATTTTTTACAGTATGTTCGGGATAATCGTTCTTATTAATGAATACTCTGGTTAGAAGCAGTTTTTATGAGAACATCTCCACAAACATTACAATATAAGTCATTCGCTTAGCTTTCTTTAGTACGCTCTAATACGGCATAATGATATAAAATTATGTTTATAACTATCTACCCGACTTTCTCATAAGAGAGGGGCTTCTCGCCGATAATATTAAGAAAATATTAAAAACATTTTAAGCGATGAAAGGGGGAGTCAAGGTGTAAAATAAACAAAATGATGTAAATTGAGTACTATAAGTTTTCTAGTTTTTTGAGAGCTTCCATTAAGGCCTTTTGATCTTCATTCATTTCTCCAGATATTGGCGGGATGAATGAAGATGCTTCTTCTTCCTTTTGTTTAGGTTCTTTTTCGGTTTCTTTAGGTTCGTTTTCGTTTGTCGGAATTGCTGGTGCGGGGATTCTTGATTCTTTTTGTATTGTGGGTCCTATTGTTGATGGAGGTGGCGCTGAAGATGTTAATGGTTTTGGTGGAGAACTTACGGGCGGTGGTGATTGGGTTACTGGACTTGTTGGTTTTTCTTTAGGTATTAATGGTTCTTTCTCTAATGGTTTTTCTGGAGAACTTGGTTGTGTAAGGGATTTTGTTGTTAATGAGAACTTTTCTTTTTCTAGCTTGTCTATTTTTTCTTGTAACGTTTTTATTTGGTTTTGAAGTTCTTCTTCTATCTTCGAGAAACGATTCTTCATGGATTCTAACTCATCTTTTAATTCTACTACTTCTGAGCTCTCAGTTACTTTTGGTGTTGGTGGCGGTGAAAACTGCACTACTGAGACTTGATTCTCTAAGTTTTCAATTGTTTTAGCAAGTTGAATTACTTTTTGTTCTAATCTAGTAATTCTAGCATCTGTTTCATCTATTTTTACTTTCATTTGGTCCCTGAGTTTTTCTAAGTTAGCCACAATTAGTTTTATTGCTTTGGCAACTGTGCCCGACTTTTCATCGCTCGACACGCTAATCATTACTAGTTGTGACTTTCAATTATCTAAAGTTGTTGGAAATTGTTTTGTTTTTTTAGAAAAAAAATTAGAAAATAAAAAGAAAGGGTAGAAAGCTAAAAAACAGTTTTTATTGAGCGGTTCTAAATTGTTCAGCTATTTGTTTTGCTCTTTCAGCGAGTTCTGCTAAGGACTGCGCAGAGTTTGTGATTTCGGCCATTGTGGAGGCTTGTTCTTCACTTGCTGCCGCTGCTTCTTCTGCACCAGCAGCAGTTGATTCTGCTACGCTTGCTACTTGACTCATAGCGTTTTCTACAGTTCTAATAGCATTTTCTAGTCTAGTCTGAATTTCTTGGATTGTTTGTCGGATTTGATTTGCTGATTGTTTTGACTGTACTGAAAGTTTTCTTACGTTTTCGGCGACTACACCAAAGCCTTTTCCGTAATCACCAGCTCTAGCAGCTTCAATGGCCGCATTAAGTGAGATGAGGTTTGTCTGTTCTGCGATATCTTGTGTCAATTTACTTGCCTTATTGATTTGCATTATCGATTCTTCACTTGCACGTACTAAATCTCTTAGAATTGCATTAATCTCATCAAGTCTTTTTACTTGTTCAGCTGCTCCTTCTGCTATGGACTGGATTGTTCCGGTTACTTCTTCAGTTGTTGCGCTGACTTCTTCAGCACCAGCAGCGAGTTCTTCTGCGGCTTCAGTTAGTGCGATTGAAGATTGCTGCATTTGGTTTACCATTTCTTTTAATTTTGATATTAGCTCTTCAGTAGTCTTTAGGAGGAGTTTTATTTCTCCAATACCATAATTTCTAAAATCAGGTTCTATTGATAAATCTCCTTCGACTACTCTTTTTTGATACTTTGCAGCTACTATGACAGGCCTGATAATATACTTTTCAGATAGTTCTAAGAACAAAAACGATATCAGTGATACGAACAGTGAGGAGATTATTCCGATAGCAAGTGCGTTGTTTGGAACCAATCTGAATCCAAAGAGCATTTCGTCTGTAAATATCAAGAACGTAATGAAAAATGCAAGTACCGAACCAGCCATAATGTTTGTGAATATGAGTAATGAGATTACTGATTTATATTTTAAATAGATTAGTAAGCTTGCAAGTAAGTAAATTAATACAGCGCTTATTGCCGCTGTTATGAATACTGTTGGGTCTAGGAGGTAGTTCATTGTTGCCATGTATGATTTCCCTCGGGTGTGATTTTGTTTATCCTAATTTGAAAACGGATTATGTCTTATTTTTGTTTTTGGGAGAAAAAATGTGCAAAGTAGTACTGTGGTGGTATTCTTTGTTTTCTTGTTTATTTTTAGAATTTTTGTTTTAGAGAAACATTATTTATTTGACGATGATTAATCTTGAAGAAGTTTTTTTATTTTTAAGAACGCGATTTTGTTTGATGATTACTGTTTCAAGAATGGTTTTTAATATTGACAAGATTAGCGATTCAAATCTTTTGAAGGGGAAGGACTGGATATTAGAATATGGTGGTCAATTAGTCATTAGGCGTATGGAGGGGGAAAATTTTAGTTTAAAGGGGAATGATGTGTTTGTTGATGGTATTTTTGATTTTGAGATAACCATGAAATTGGTAGAAATTTTTGGTAACCCATTATCTGTACGGTTTAATAACATAAATACGGAAAATGTGATAAAAAACATAAAAAGAGCTTCCTGCTTTCGTGCATCTGGTAATGGTGAGATTTTTTTTGGTGTTTTTAGATTTCCCTTAATTCTTTTGAAAAAAGCATTAGGTGTTAATAGTGGAAAAGAAATTTATGCAATGAGCCTGTCTTCAGTCAAATTTATTGAATCTGCAAGAGAACTATTGGTCTGTAAACCAAAAGGGATTGTATATTCAAGAAGAGATTTTATCGAGATAGTCTTACCTAATTTACGCATAGATGAATTATGGTCCTTAATTGAAGAGTGGAGTAAAAAATATATTCCTATTGATAGTGAGCTTTCAGAGAAAATAATAAGTGAAATAAGTATTTTTGGAAAATTGAGAGAGCTTAATGTAGAAAAGATATTGAACAACATTAATATTGATAGTATTGATCCTTTAAGAGCGTGTCATAGTGGAGTGGTTTATTCTAGAGTGTATGAATGATTTGTGTTTTTTTCTAAATTTTAAATGTTTTAATGGGAGTTTCCGTAAGTATTTATAGATTCTTAGATTATGTTTAATTGAATGATGATTCGTGAAGATATTCAAGCACTCATTAATTATTGTTCAAATTTTAAGGTTGATGAGAATGTTTCTGTTGACGAGCTAAAAAAGATTGTTGAGAGAATTGATTTAATGATTTATCAGCTAGGAACAGAAGGAAGCTTAAGTGATCAACAGATTTATCACTTAGATGACTTATTAAATCAATTATTACTATCAATCAGAGGAGACCGTATAAATATTCAAAGATATGCACGTACAATTAGAATGATTGGAGACTTCCTCAAGAAAAAATTAAAACATTAAGCTCAATAGATTTAAAACTATATGTTTATTTTTATTAAATAGGTTCTAAGAAACCCTTTTTTTTAATAACGCTATAAAGAATCCTTCTGTTTTTTGATAATAGGGAAGAATTAGTTCTGTACCATTTATTTCTTTCACGGGATATCCTAAAGATGGCTCAGGTATGGTTTCTGAGAGCTCAATAGATTTTTCTTCACTTAATATTTTCTGAATTAAATCAATGTTTTCTTGGTTCGTAAGTGTACAAGTAGAATATACAATATGACCATTCGGTTTAACATGTTTTACTGCTTGTTTTAAAAAGGAGTACTGATTTTTAACATACCATCTTATCGCCCTTTTTTTTAGTCTCCATTTAATTTCAGGGTGTGAACCAATAGTTCCTATCCCTGTGCAAGGAGGATCTAACATAATAGTGTCAAATTTTACTTTTTTGTGAAGAGGAAGAGAACGAGAATCATTTTGGACAAGATGTATTGGAGAAATTTTAATTGTGTCCAAGCGATGATTTAGAATGTTTATTCTCTTATGATTAAACTCAGATGCAATTGTAATCGTGGAGGGTTTTAAAGTTTTAAAATATGTTAGTTTTGACCCAGGAGCTGAACACATGTCAAAGACAGTGCCATTTTCAGGCGTAACTTTTGCAGCAACTAGTGCTGCCCTTGCAGAAGCTAAATCTTGTATAATAATAAGACCATTTTTGAATTCTTCTGTTGATGGAAGACCCCTAGGCCCACTTATTAATTTATAGAAAAAAGGAAATTGAGGGATTTTTTCGGATTTAAATGATTTCCTAGATAGCTCATGGATTACTTTTTCTTCCTTAATTTTAAATGGATTTGTCCGGAAAAATGTTAGCGGTGGTTGGTTTAGGGCTTCCATTATTTTTATGGAATTTTTCTTACCGTATGTTTCGATGAATAAAGAGACCATCCATGGAGGAAAGAAGTATTTATATCCAATTTCTTCATATTCACTTGTAGCTAAAGAATATACCTCTTCTAATTCTCTTTCTAATGCGGCTCTTATAGCAGGGTGTTTTTTGTCTCGTTTTATGGTTGAAAGGATATGCTTAGTCAATTGACTCTCTGGCTTAAAAAGTCGGAGATATGCTGTTACTCGGCTTTTCGCGCGTATTAATGGGGGGAGTTTAATTATTGACTGATTAGGGATGTTGATTTTTATGAGACGATCAATAGTATTTAGCCTTCTATACGTTTCCAATAAGATTCCATTTATTTGTCGATGCTGGATCGAGGAAAGCTTATATCTCTTTGTTAGTAAAGATAGTGCATTCTGGATTGATCCACCCTTGTCTACGTAGTCCATAGCTTCTGAAATCTGTTTCCAACTGAAGAATACTTTCAGTGACGTCACAGTCCTTTCATAAAAAGTTGTTATATTAGGTAAATTAAAGCTAATCATGTGACACGTTTATCAATATTTGAACCTATTAAAATGATCGAGTTTCTTGAAAAACTAAAATGGGAACATGGTATTGAATTAAAACAAGTAGTTCATATTCCATCTAAGGATAAGAATTATAGGTTTGATAAAATAGGTATCACCCATGATATTCGTTCTAACGTGGTTTTAAAAGCAAAAAATGAAAAATTATCTTTTTTAATTGGATTTGATTTGTTAGAGAGATTTAAACACAAGAATGTTCTTTTTTTAGAAAAAAATGTTTTGTACTCATTATTTCAAGCCAGATTACCATTATTTTCTTGGGAGATCTGGTCTACAGACGTATTAAATGTATTTATGTCCTGGTTACTTGAAGAAGATAAAAAACGGTTAAACAACGTTTCTGGAGAGGATAAACGCTCTAAAAATTATTTTATTAAAGAGAACAGTATTTTATTAGAGAAAGTTCTCAAAAAAATGTCAATGGTCAATCTCATCTCTTCCTTGAGTCGTTCTGTTAAAAATATGGAAAAAATTTCTTTTCTTTTTTTAGTTGATGAAAGTGTTGATATCAGTAGAGAAGAGATGATTTTAGAAGAAAAAGATTCTTCGTTAGTAATAATGATCGGGGAAAGAGAAAAAGCAATTATTATTGCTAATAAAATAAGGCTTCCTATCATCCAGGTCTCGAGAAAAAAATTTTATTTTATGTTAACAAAACTTATGAGCAGAGAGCTTGCTTCTATCTTTCCTGGCCTCATAGTAAAAGAAATTAATTTTTATCCCTAAAATTCTATCTATTTTCACTGATTTCTTTTGATAGAAAGATTTCTGCAGCTCTATAGGAGCTTCTAACCAAAGGCCCAGAAAATACTTTTTTGAATCCCATTTCCTCTCCAATTTCTTTTAGTTCTTCAAACTCTTCAGGAGGTACATATCTTTTTACGGGATAATGCTTTTTTGTAGGCTGTAAATATTGGCCAATTGTAAGAATTTCTACTTTTGCCTCTAATAAATCTTTCATAGTCTCGATTATCTCTTCTTTACTTTCCCCTAAACCTAAAATTATTGAGGATTTAGTTATCATATTTGGATTTATTTTTTTTACTGTTTTTAATACTTTTAGGGACTGTTCGTAACTAGCTCTTCTATCTCTTACATGTGGAGTTAGGCGTTTTACAGTTTCGATATTATGTCCATAAACGTTTGGTTCTTCTTTAACAACCGTTTCAATTAATTCTTTTTCTCCTTTAAAATCTGGGGTTAATACTTCTATGAGGATATTTGGATTATGTCTCTTGATCTCTCTGATACTTAACGCAAAATGGTTTGCTCCATAATCTGGCAAATCATCTCTATCGACAGACGTTATAACTACATATTTTAGTCCTAATTTTTTTATTGCCTTTGCTAATTTTAATGGTTCTTCAGGGTCAAGTGGTAGGGGGTTCTTTGATGTTTTTACTGCACAAAACTTACATCCTCGGGTACATGTATCTCCCATAATCATAAAAGTGGCAGTACCCCAGCCCCAACATTCAGTTATATTTGGACAAAATGCTTCCTCACAAACTGTTGAGATCCCACTTGTGTTTACGATCCGACTAGTATGAGCAAATTCTCCACGAGTAAGATCAATTTTTGCCTTAATCCATTCTGGCTTTTTTAGCATTTATGATCTCCTACCAAAAACCTCGTATCTCTTAAAATAACATCTATTAATAAATCCGATCAGTCGTATTAATCTAAACTTAATTACGAATGATGACTTTATTTAGAAAATTAACATAATAATTAATTATTTTTAAATAACGCATTTATAGGCCTAAATTTTTATTCTGCATTCTCATTTTGTTCTGCTATTGTTAATATGTCTGAATCTCCGGGGTCATAGATAGTAACAACGGAGACCAGATGTGGTCGGCCGCATATGACTCCCAAGTCTTGTGAGGATTTGGGATAGATAAGTACCGGAATTTTTGACAGTTTTGCGTAGCGTATTAAATCTTCTTTCTTTTGTGGGGGTGTATTTGCTGCAATAACAAATGCTTTAGCGCGTCTAATTTTTGCGGATTTGATTGCTGTTTCAATTCCAAACGATGTCTTTCCAGTCCTAACCGCTACTGAAATACTACGATCTAGATTTATTTCAACCATTATTATCCCTATTTTTTTCAAATTTATTAGTAATCTTTAAGCATTTGCTTTGGGTAGTGACTTAAAAGATCATAAATTAGGTTCGACTTTTAATATAAACGATGAAAAAATTGTTGTTTTGAATATTAATTCCTATTTCGGCATGTTTGCTAGGCTTTTTACAACTGCTTCAAAAATGCTCTGAGCAAATCCAATAATATCAAAGGCGGCTTGAGCGATAATTAAAAATATAAATAGGGATAATCCAATTAATACGCTTTCTTCTATTAAGGGGGATCCTTTAGTATTTTTTACTACTCTCTTCATCTCCATTTATTATAATGTTGATTATTAAAACTCCTTAATATTTTCAAATTATTCTACCATTTAATTTTTTTTTATACCTTTTCTATCTTACATTGATATGTAAACAAATTTTTAAAGCGTGGTTCTCTTTAGGAAATTAGGAATTAAAAGAGGCGGTTTTATGGCTATAGTAGAATACCTTTCAATAGGGATTCTTTTTACATTAGGGTTATTAGTTGTAGGTGGATTCTTTGTTCTTAACCGCCTAATCGCTCCAAAAACTAAACAATTAGTTGGACCTGATGGTCAGCCATTAGGGACTTTTATTGCATATGAATGTGGTGAAATCCCTATTGGAGATGCTCATCAACGTTTTAGTTTTCAATATTATGTTTTTGCATTAGTTTTCGTGTTATTCGATGTAATTACTGCTTTCTTAATCATATGGAGCGTAGGCGCTAAAATAATGCTTCGATCTGGTCTAATCACGATCACTAGTTTTCTTGTTATAACATTACTGGGTCTTGGATATTGGTGGAAGAAACAAGCTCTTAGATGGATGTAACGCTTTTATTCTTCTCTTGTTCTCTTTATTTTTCTTTTAACTTTTTCGACGGGAAGTTCCCTTTCGAAAGGGAGGGAATGAAATGAAAGCCGATACACTCTTTCATTCCTTCATATCAGCAAGAAGTGCACCGTGTGCGGAGAGATAACTACCGAGCGAAAACTGGGCGACAGAGTATTTGTTTGTGGTTTTTGTGGCTGGGAAGCAAAGCAGAGAGGGACTGCAACGCTTCTTTAAACGTTTTCAAAATCAAGACCGGGACGGGAGGCTCCGTAGGGCCTGCGGAGAGAATTCTAAAAAAAAATCCTCCGAACCATTTCTTACAGTAAATAAAGGAAGTAGTCTTGGGGCAAGTCTTCTGGATGAAGCAGGAAGCCCCTTGCCAAAGCAAGAGATAGTTCACTATGTAAGTAACGCTTTGTATTTATAGTTAGGATAAAGTATTTTTTTTAGATACTATAATTGTTTCTGTCAAAAAAAATAAATTGTCTATGTTGAATTGTTGGTTTGGAGTGAATACGTATGACTGGTAGTAAAAGCCCAAGAGGTGAATTCGCCGCCCGTAAATTGCTAATGAAACGGAAAAAATTTAGATGGAAAGATATTAAATATAAAAGACGTGTGCTTCGTTTAGCGAAGAAATCAGATCCATTAGAAGGGGCTCCTCAAGCACGTGGTATTGTATTGGATAAGTATGGTGTTGGAGCTAAAAAACCTAGTTCAGGTCTTAGAAAATGCGTTCGTGTTCAACTAGTTAAAAATGGGAGGCAGATCGGAGCATTTGTTCCTTATGACGGTGGATTACTCTATGTCGATACACATGATGAAGTAATTGTGGAAAGTATTGGTGGTGCTCAGAAAGGTGCTAAAGGAGACATTCCAGGAATTAAATGGAGAGTAGTTAAAGTAAATGGGGCATCATTAAAAGAACTAGTTTTAGGAAGAAAAGAAAAACCAAGTAGATAAAAAAGCCAAAATTAAAATTTTTATAAATCAAAATCTAAGGCCATATTCTGCTTATATTTTCGTTTAACAAAGTAAGTTATTGATAGACCTGCTGGAATTGCAATCATTAGAACAACTAATAAACGTGTCAAGGTGCTATCCTGTTTTTCTAAGAACCCATCCATTGAGCTCATTAGTAACAGATAATTTCCCGGCTCAGTAATTATTAGTTTGATCCACATTTTTTTATCTGTTTCATTTATTTTTACGTAGGTTGCAGTTGAGTTAAGGAGGTTAAGATCAAAGTCATCGTAGAATTTACTAATAGGCAAATATATTGACGAAGAATAGAAATTAATATGTATCTTAAATAATGTGTCATCTGAGCTCACTTTTTTAGTATAAAGTGTAGGAGGTAATATCAACAAGGTCAAATTAAGGGTATGCGGATTTCCATCGCCCTTAATCTTAAGGTTAGTAGCATTTAAAAGCGAGATTATGTTACTAATATCATCATCCTTTGTAAGAGAAATTATTGAATAGTTATTAGGTATTTTTGGCGTCCATTCGCTAAATAAGGGCGGAATTTTAATGTTTAGTGTAAGATACGAGGTCTTATTTGCGATAATCTTTGTATTTACTAATGTTATGACTGGTTCATAGTTTTCTTTTATTTCCGAGATATTTAAAGAAAAAGAGAATTGGACATCAAAATACGTGAGCGTTAAATTAATTATTTCTGGGGGTGTCTCAAAAAAGAGAATATGCACCACTCCTGACGAATTAGTTTTACTACTTGAAGAAATTACATTAGTTATTGAGACAAGAAGATTTGGTATTGGTGTTATTCCTTGATTTAATATTTTAAGATAAATAGAATCTTCTGTAGTATCAATAATAGTTAATTCAGGGATAATATTTGAGAGATAAATTGTTATTGAGAAATTTTGATTTTGACTAGTAGTACTCCATGCATAGATCGTTAGATTGTATGTTCCAGGTTTAAATGTACCATCTATATAAAAACGCAAAAGTGTTTGGTTCTCGTTTATTATAATTGTAGGTTTAATATTGAGGACTCCTGATTGGGAGCGGATGCTAACTTCCCAGCTAACATCAGATATAGTAATATTTGATGATTTACGAGTATAAGTCGCGAGAATACTATTATTAAACAAGCGGTAAAAAGTCGTTTTTTTCTCTAATATGTTCAAAACCGATAAATATGTAGTCACTTTTAATGAGCTAATAAAAATTGCGGGAACTGTTGAAAACATAATATATGTAATCCAATAAGAGCCATAATCAAGAAGTAATGGAATAGAAGTATTTTTTGAGAGTAAAGAGATAATAGGATTCATTTTTGAGAAATAAGGTGTGTTATTTTGGTAAATAAATAAAAATGAAGTATTATTCCCTGAATAATTTTCTAGTATGTTTAAATCAAGACTACTGTTTATATTATGATTTAAAGTTAATGGACTTAGAAAAGTACTTGTAATATTAGTACTAAGAATAATGGCTTGTGATGATTTGAAAGAATTAATTAGTTCAGAAGTATTTAGGACGATCTTTTGATTTATTTTTATTTTCTCTGCACCGATAGTGGCGATAAAAGAACAATTGAAGGGGAGAGATAGAAAAATATCCATTATAGAAGATGGCTGAGAATAGTAATTGATAAACGCATTTAAAATTGATAACTCAAGATCATCCTGTAGCGTAATATTTGTAGGAGTAAATATAGAGTTTGAATAGTCAAGGTATAGAGCCCCAAAAGAATTACTGGGGATTTGTAGAAGAGAATTAGAAGAAGGAGTTAAAGACGCAGTCAATATTTCTAAGTTTGCAGAAGAATTAATTGTGGCTTGTGATGATAAAGATATCACAGTAGCGGGGACTTGTTTGGTTAGAGATATTTCTGGGCGACTAAATTCAATTGATAAACCTGGCGTGAAGGTAAAAACCTCTTTTATCATCGAAATGTTTTCTTTTTCAGTGATTTGGAAGAGGGACATTGGGAGATTAAATTCTACGTTAGTAACTTGTCCTAAAGTTGAATTTTTTACTATGCGGTAATAAGTTGTGGTATTAGCAGATACCGGTTGTTCAGAATAGAGTATATAGTCAAATACGTATAGAGTGCCAGAAACAATTACATATAGTGCATAAGTAGCAACTAAAGGTACCCCATTATCAGTAGTAGGGTCTCCTCTTACAGTAATATTAACTCTAAATGAGAAGCGATCATTTTTAAAAATAGGATCATTATAATAATTATATGCTACGCTACCTAAGAATCCTTCATTTGTATAAGATAGGACAACATTATCTACGTTTTTTTGGATGACTGCAGAATAGTATGAAGCAGGTTCCTGCCAGTTAATTGAATTATTAGTAATTATATCAACGGGAGAATAAAATAATTGAGATGTGTTAATGAACATGTTTTTAGCTGCAGGTAAATACAAACTGTTATTTTGAGATATGTTGAATGTTAATTTTTCTGAGTAATTCACAGGTATCTTATACGTAAAGTTTTGCCATGACCAAGATGGGGGTTCTAAGCTATTAAGGGTTGGATCGTCCTCAAGATCGATTTTCTCTTGCAATTGATTTGTAAGGGGTGTAAGATTGCCTTGTAAATAATTTGTCTTTTGTTTTAAATGATGAAAGGGGGAAGGAGAAATATAAAAAGAAGAAATAATAAGGATAATTATAAATAGCAATGAATTAATTTTAACTCTTTTTTTTTGGATTTTTCTTAAGATAATTTGATTCAACATCCTAAATATATGTTTAAAAGAGGTTATAAACACACGATAAAAGTCACCGGGTTTTTAATTCCACATTCGCTAAGGAGCTGTATGTCTCTACCCCGCCTCTCTTTAGTGTATATTCTTTCAATGCAGTCTAACCATATAAAAAATTAGATCGTCAGTTTTCATCTCTATCTCTTGGGAGGTGCTTCTTGCCGACAAAGTTAAAGCCCTAATAGCCCATAATTACTTTTTCCTTCTACGTTACTAAGAAAAATATTTTATGATGTAACTTATTAAACAACACATAGTTGGTGATATCTGTGAGCGCTGTCGTTGAAAAAGGCGATGTCATTAAAATAAATTACATCGGCCGGACTAAAGATGATAATAAAGTCTTTGACACAAACATTGAAGAAGTAGCTAAAGCAGAAGGACTTTTTCAAGAAAATCATGTGTACAGCCCACTAGTAGTGGTAGTTGGAAATGGTTGGATTATTCCTGGTTTAGACGAGGCACTGGTTGGGTTAGAGGAAGGAAAACCAGTTACTATCGAAGTGCCAGTTGACAAAGCATATGGGCCATGGGACCCATCTAAAGTTAAAATAATTCCTAAAAGAGAATTACAAAAAAGGAATATTACTCCGGTAAAAGGACAAGAAATACAAATTGATGGACAAAGAGGAAAAATAATACATGTAGCCGCTGGCAGAGTACGAGTCGATTTTAACCATCCATATGCTGGTAAAGATTTGATCTATGAGATAACTGTTGTTAAGAAAATTACCGATGAAAAAGAAAAAGTATTAGCTCTTTTAGAACGTAGAATACCTGGTGCCGATTTTACAGACACAATCATTGAATTTGAAGATAATAACAAATTAATAAAAATCACTTTACCAAAACAAATTTCTTATTATCAATACCTCCCATTTGTTAAAAGAGAATTAGCTCTAGATTTGAAAACAATTTTCCCAAACCTTGAAAAAGTAATATATTTGGAGGAGATTAGTTTAACTGATCTCTAAGAAATAAAATTTAGTAACAATTATTCAAATCTTTTTTTGTTTAATTCCTCTTTCTTCTTTTTCCTCGTAACCTCTCTGTAAATGTTTTGTATGGAAGTAGCTCTGAGATGAACCTTCATGATGAAACAGGAAGCCCCTCACAAGTTAAGGGGTAGTTCAAGGAGAAATTTTCTTAATAATTTCTTCTGTGACAATTCTAATTGGCGATGCGAGTTGATCAATTGATTTTGGGCGACACTCTCTTTTTATTTTTCCTTCATCGGTTAAACATTGCTTAATCTCTGGAGACTGTAATAATGAAATTAACTCTTTAGCAGCAACTGAAGCACTGGTTATAATCGGTGGTTTAATGGAGTTTAAGTCATAAGAATTAACCATCTCGTCAATTTCAGAGAGAGAATGCTCTAAAACATCTTTACTT
This sequence comes from Candidatus Heimdallarchaeota archaeon, assembly GCA_027061945.1. Taxonomy (GTDB): domain Archaea; phylum Asgardarchaeota; class Heimdallarchaeia; order Heimdallarchaeales; family JAJRWK01; genus JAJRWK01. The sequence continues at coordinate 569 of JAMOVR010000277.1, read as the reverse complement.
ACCAAGTCTGATTTATTAATCATTATCTGTAAAGGAAGCTCGTTTGCAAAAGAAGAAATTTCTTCGATAGAACAACGATTATCCTCAAGTTCGGAAGGGACTGGTGATAACATTAGTACAATACCCTCAACACCTTCCAACGTTATTTTTCTTTGTTTATGATGTTTTTTTCCACCAGCAGTTGCCCAAACATGGATTTTTACACCTTTTTCTTTTTCAAGACCAAAATCCCCCGCTAAAAATGAAACTTTATCAAAAAAGATAGTGCTCCCACTCGGAGAAGAAATCGAAGAAAGAGCACTAGCTAATTTTGGTGGGTCTTCAACTTTTTTTATAGATGTTAATAAGCGTAAAACGGTTGTTTTTCCTATCCCCGAAGGACCATGAAGAACTATTTTGAATGAGGGTAATCCTGAAAAATCTTTTGAAACTTTCGAATTCATTTTTTTCCATTAAAAATATCTTTAATATTGTTTTTGAGTTTAATGCTAGTGAACTATCTCTTGCTTTGGCAAGGGGCTTCCTGCTTCATCCAGAAGACTTGCCCCAAGACTACTTCCTTTATTTAC
>JAMOVR010000276.1 GCA_027061945.1 Candidatus Heimdallarchaeota archaeon | reverse complement strand
ATTTTGATGCTAAACGTTAATATTAGAGAACGAAAAAGGGGGGCATTAAATGCCCCCCCTTTTTATTTATTCTAATTCTTCCCAAGTACGTTTGGTGGGGGCTTGTTTCATAAGAAGGTAAAGATCCTTTTCTTTACCAATATAGTAAACATTAGGACCAATATTTACTTCTTTACTTACCAAGGGTTTAGCTCCTTTTTTATGAACTAACTCGTAAACTTTTGACTTGGGATCAGACAGATCACCAAAAATACGTGCATCGGCAATACAAGTTTTTACACAAGCAGGCTCTTCTCCTCGAATGACTCTATCAAAGCAAAAAGTACACTTATCAGCCTTCGGTTCTTCTAAATCTTCATTAAGATACCGAGCATGATAGGGACAAGCTTCTACACAATTACCACAACCAAGACAACGCTCTTTGTCAATTAATACTACTCCTGTAAAGGGATGTTTATAAGTTGCTCTGACAGACATTTTTTTAGTTTTGTTAGAATAAGGATCTTTAAAAACTACTTCCACTTCATCAGCTGGACAAACTTCTACACATACTGGATTGTCACAGTGATTACACAACCCCGGATAAAAGGTAAAAGCTAATCCATGGGGCGTCTCTTCTGGCCCTAAGTGCTTTACCCAATTTCGACGATATCCATTACCCACGGGAACTTCCCATTCTGCACGACAGGCAATGGTACAAGCATGACATCCTACACAACGGTTTAAATCTATAACCATGGCCCATTGGCGCATTGTTTACCTCCTTAAGCACTTTTTTTAAGCTCAAAACGAGGAATCTCCGGAGGCACCGGGCGTAACTCCGGAATATTAATCACTTTTCCGTCTTTTATAAAACGTACAAAGTTATTACGGTGACTAGAGGCTCCCATCATAGGATCGTTCTCATAATGTGTCATCAAAAAGGTATCACTAACGCCTTTTTTGTAAGCTCTGGTCATCATCGGGGAACGACTACCAAAACCATGCGCAAGATAAACCGCATCCGGTCTAATACCAGGAGTAACAAAAATTTTAATTGGATCAGAACGGGTACCATCTTGATTCTCTAATATTACTTCATCTCCATCTTTAAGACCTAATTGTTTGGCTAATTTATCATTTACCCATAGCTTATTTTCTGGCCATTCATGATTAAGCCATAAATTATTCATCGTTTTAGCAAAAGTATGGACCGGCACGCGACCGTAAATCAAACGTACATAACCCTTGGGAGGAGCCGGCGCAGGCATAAATTTGGGAACAGGATCAAAATCTTCGTCTTCAAAGGCTTCACAATATAGTTCTACCTTTTCAGAGTCCGTCCCAAAAGAAAGATCTTCTTTATCACGGAAAGGCTTAGCCGGAAAAACAGCAATACCGCCTTGGGCACTCAACTTTTCTACATCAAGTTTTAATGGTTCTAATTGATGATTCAAATATTCAACTTCATCTTTGAATTTTACTTTAAAACCAAGACGTTTGGCTAATTCTTTAGCAATCCAAAACGGAGGACGACTCTCAAACAGAGGTTTAATAATAGGTTGCCTAAGGGCAACATAACATTTATTTTCTTTACATACGTAGAGTCTATCATATCTTTCAAGATATGTAGCATCAGGCAAAACTATATCAGACCAAAAAGAAGATTCTGT
>JAMOVR010000275.1 GCA_027061945.1 Candidatus Heimdallarchaeota archaeon | reverse complement strand
TATTGAATATTTATCCCCCGGCACCTTGGCTATTATAAAGACTCAAGGCAAGAAGGAGTTCAAATCATTTTTTAGCTTGCCTGAAAAATTGCCCGTTTCTAACTCAAAAGCAGAAGACATCACCCCAGAAAGACTTAGGAGCTTAATATCGGAAGCAGTGCAAAAAAGAGTAAACACAGATTTACCAGTTGCAGTGCTTCTTTCTGGCGGGATTGACAGTTCTATCATTTTTTATGAAGCCCAGAAATTTCATCAGGATGTAACCCCCTTTGTGATTGGCGATGAAAAAGCTGAAGATGTCATCAGTGCCAAAAAATTTTGCAAAGAATTAGGGAAAAAAATCCACCACATACCATTTTCAGTTAATGATGCTTTATCATTGATAGAAGAAACTATAGAAGTAATAGAGACCTTTGAGCCCAACCATATTCGAGCTGGCGTGGCCTCGCTTGCACTGGCAAAAGCAATACATGCAGAGGAGTTCAGGATAGCCCTTTGCGGTGAAGGCGCTGACGAATTATTTGCAGGCTATCCAGAATTTATTCTTGCTGCCTCAAAAGGCATATCAAAAGAAGAAATACTGGAACAGCAGTTAAATTTTATAAAGGACTTGCACAGGACCCAATTACAACGGGTTGATAGAACTGGCATGGCAAACACCTTAGAAATCAGAACCCCTTTTCTTGATAAAGAAATTATTAAACTAGCATTAAAATTACCTTTTTCTTATAAATTACGTGAAATAACATCAGGGGTATGGACAAATAAATGGATATTAAGGGAAGCATATAGAGGAATCCTGCCAGATTGGTTAGTGGATAGGCCCAAATGTGTATTGAGTGAAGGGGCCGGTCTTGGAGCAAATGGCCCAGAAGGACCTTTTCATGAATATGCTCATAAAGTGATGAAGCCTGATGAAGTTATAAGGCTTCAAAAAGAATTTCCTGAATATGATATAAAAAATGCTGAAGAAGCCCTTTACTTTTCCATTTTTATAAAAAAATTTCCCGGAATAAAAACTGGCCTTCCAAGACCGGCTGTGACGAGGAGGTAGCGTGGCTCAAAATCCTCCCCTTTTAAAAATAGAAAACCTTGTAAAATCATTCTCAGACAATTCAGTTGAAGTGCCAGTTCTTGATGGAATTAGCTTTGAATTAAAAATAGGTGAAATAGTAGCTATTCTTGGCCCCTCAGGTTGTGGTAAAACAACACTTTTAAATCTAATTGCAGGCTTAGATAAAGATTATCAAGGCTCTATCCACATCAACAAGAAAAACATCAGTTCCTTTGGAGAGAGACTAGGTTATATCTTTCAGGACGACACCCTGCTGCCATGGCGTTCAGCCCTTAAAAATGCAATGTTAGGCGCTGAAATAAATGGCGGCATTAAAGATTTTCATCATGAATTAGTAGCCGATCTTTTCAGGCGCTTTGGCCTTGAAGAATTTATTGACCATTATCCTGCCCAGCTTTCAGGAGGGATGAGACAGCGCGTTTCCATTATCCAAGCGCTGGTCCTTGATCCCGGCCTTCTGCTAATGGATGAGCCATTTTCAGCAGTTGATTACTATAATAAGCTGACTATAGAAGATACTCTTCACTCCTTTTTAAAGGAAAAAAACAAATCTGCCCTATTGGTTACCCATGATATTGAAGAAGCAGTAGCCATGTCTGACAGGGTTCTGATTCTTAGCTCCAGACCAGCAACAATAATAGAGGAAATAACAGTTGACTTTGGAATTGACAGAGCATTGCTACCACCATCTAAGGCACGGGGCCACAAGCTCTCAAGCTCATATTACCAATCAATTTGGGAAAATTTGAAGGAAAGTGTTATATCATGAAGATAGCTTTAAAACGTGCAATACAGATTTTCTGGTATCTTTTGCCCCTTTTTATTTTTTTAGCTGTTTGGTGGTGGCTCACAAATAAAAATGTAAAACTCCAATTTCTTTTCTCCTCTCCCGGGCAATTTTATCATGCATTTTATTTAGCCTTATTTAAAGAGCATTTGCTATTTCATACTGGTGTTACTGCCTTTGAAGCGCTTGCAGGTTTTTTGATAGGAATGGTAGTTGGCGTTGCCGCTGGCGTATTGCTTTGGTATTGGGAGCCTTTAGCGCGTATTTCCCGCCCTTATATAGTGGCCCTAGGCTCTCTGCCAGTATTTGCCCTTGCTCCTATAATGATAGTATGGTTTGGAATCGGCATCTTTTCCAAGGTTATGATGGCAGCCTTTTCCACAGTAATAGTTGCATTGGTGCAAACATATAAAGGAGCGCAAAGCGCTTCACCTGCTCATTTAAAACTAATGCATGTGCTTGGCGCAAATCGGAAACAGGTCTTTACAAAAGTTATTTTTCCCTCTGCAATGGTGTGGGTTTTTAATTCAATGCGCTTAAACATAGGTTTTGCTCTACTTGGCGCATTTATAGGCGAGTTCATTGCTGCTGAAAACGGTCTTGGATATTACATAATAAAGGCTAGCGGCCTTTACGATATGGCAAGGGTTTTTGTAGGCATTACTGGAATCATGGCCTTAGGCCTGATGTTTACAGGCCTTGTGGCGCTTTTAGAAAGAAAGTTTTTAGCTTGGAAGGAATTAACATGAGTGATGAAGCTCCTAAAACATCTCATATTGAGCATACAATAACTTACTTAACTAAAAAAATAGAATCGGATTTAGAGCAATACAAATCAGTCCCCCCACCTATCTTGGGACATTATTTTGGCTGTTATGCTGAACTGGCAGAGAATATTTTTTTAGGGCCTGTTCATCCATTAGAAGCTGTAACATTGAGGCAGAAGGTTCATTATGTCCAAAGGTTTATTGAATATTTAAAAAATGGTCAGGATGACAGGATAATATACATTTTTTTTCTTTATTCTGATACTTATAAAAAAGATGAAGTTATAAAAGAACGTGATCCTTCATTTCTAGAGCTTCAGTTGGCCATGGAGGAGATATGGAAGCATCAACGCGAGGTTGATATCGTATTGGATGCGTTGGGACAACAAGAAGCAGATGAAATCAAAGCATTTAAGATACCTTTTTCATGCTTTAAATCATGTTTGGAAGAAATCAGCACCCAAGACGCAACGACAAATGAGATAACTGTTTTTATCGCTCCTGATGGCATGTCAGGGGAAATAATTATAAACACCCTATGTGATGAAAGAAAAATTAAGTGCTTTCCCTTGAATCTTCAGGAAAATAGTGAACTTATGAAACAAGTTTTTTCTGATGGAGGCATGAATAGCGATCATAAACTATTAAAGTTTTTAGCAGAAAAAATATTAGATGACATACTTAATGAGAGTGATGTGAAAGAGCTGGCAGATTCGGAAGAGATGAACAGCTTGACCGCTGAACTCCTAAAATACCCATTTAACGATACAGTTAGATCATTAGTGAAGAAGAATCAGTCTAGATATAAAGAAAAATTTCTTACTGTATTGAAAGAGAATACGATAACTGCTGAAAATCGAAATTTTTATCTTTTCATACTAATGAGTATTAAACCATACTTGGATGATAACGCTTCCAAAGATAAAGAAGACTTAAAACACATTTTAGAAAAAAAATTTAATGAAGACATCAAGCCTGAAGATAAAATTTATTTTGTATATAGACTGCTAGATATTATTGATCTTTTAGATGATAATAGTGAAGAAATAAAGATTAACCAATTTATAAAATTTATAAAAGATAACTGGGAAACACTAAAAGAAGAATTTAAAATTATTCATTCCAATTCTCCCAAACTTGCTATAGACGTTATATTGGAACGGTTGCAAAAGACAGAATTTCCTCTTGAGAAGAAATGGATATATTTATTTGAATTAAATAGCATTCTTAAACCCAAGCAACTTCGGGAGATAATAAGAAAAATTGAAAAGGATGAAAATTATAAAAAACTATTAGACTGTAAACATTTTAAATCTGTTTTTGAGTGGCTAAAAGAACAAAATGAACGCAGTGAAGAAAAGTAATAACAAAAAAGTCTGTTTCATAACAGTCAACCAAATTGATCTTGGAATTCGTCTTCTTTCAGGTGTTCTAAAGGCTTCAGGCAATTCAGTAAGGCTCATAAATTTAGCCACTCGGGAAGGCAAGTGGGTCCATAAATACCCGGATATCATCAAAGGGCAGCTTGCTCCCCTTGTAGAGGATTATCATATCATAGGCATTTCTACAGTAGATATGTTTCTAAAACGCGCTGAAGACCTTGCTCTTTGGCTGGCTGAAAATATGGAAAAGCCGGTTATCATGGGAGGCAACCATGTGGAGCTTTATCCAGAAGAAAGCATTCAAACTCCCGGAGTAAAGGCTATATGTGCAGGCCAAGGAGTCAAAACCATTTCAGAGTTAGTGGAGAAATGGGGCACTGGAAAGGAGTTTGATATTCCAGATTTTTGGTTCAAGCATTCTGATGGAACAATAAAAAAGAATCAAGTCTTACCCCCATTGAGCACTAAAGACTATTATGATTTGCCCCTTCCAGACTATTCTTATGATGACTATTGGTATCTTTATAATAACGAAATAAAAAAGATGCCTGAACGATCAGGCCCTGTTCCAGTGGATCAGCATCAGATAGGACATCCAGACACATGCGTGATAACTTTTTCTCAAGGCTGTAGCAACCACTGCGATTTTTGCAACGTGGCAGCTCTTACAAGAAAATATAGGGAGCATGGCAATAAACAAGTCTCTTGGCTTCGTTGTAAACCAATAGATAGAATTATCGAGGAATTTCAGGAGATAAAAAAACACAATCCAAATATGAAATTTATTGTCTTTATGGACAACAACTTTGCAGCACATCCCCTTGCTACTTTGCGTAAATTGGCAGACTTTATGTCAAAAGAGATCAAACTGCCCTTTTATTGTATGGCATCTCCCAACAATCTGAACAGAGAAAAACTTGAATGCCTAATAAAGGCAGGTCTTAAAGAGCTTAATCTGGGCATTGAAAGCAATGCAGCAATAAATAAAAAATTTTATGGCAGGAACATAAGCGATGAAGTGGTTATTAACATAGCAAGACTATTAAATGAATATAAAGACATAGTTCATCCCTTCTATGATTTCCTTATCTTTAATCCTGCTGAAACAGAACAAGACCTTTTAACTACCCTTGAGTTGGTCCGAAAACTGCCCATGCCCTTTGATCTTGTTACTCATCATCTTACTGTAGCTCCCGTCTTACCTCTTTATCATCGGCTCTTAAAAACTGTAGGACGTTTGCCAAGGGATAGCTCCAAGCTTTATGAATCAAACTGGCATGATGCAGATCCAAGAGAATATTTAGACTGGCATACATTTTATCTTAATTTACTTATGGAGTTTATGGCTGGCCCTCATACTTCAGATAAAATAGGGAGATTGCCACGCTGGACATCCGATCTTAAAAACCACTTGGTTATGACTGCTTTAAAAAAGCATAACCCTGAGCTTGCAGACAAATTAAAGACCGCAACTGAAAAGGAATCTCTAGACTGGTTATTGCGCGATGATATAAGAACCCTTATGCAGCAACACAAAAACATGTTGCTTGAAATATATGATAAGCTGCCACCTATTCGCTACACCAATCAGGTGGTCGAATATAGAATCAACCCTTGCATCAAACAGTAGAGGAGTGGGATCAATATGGCTTACACCAAACAACCATACGACTGGGAATGGGATAAGGCTGATAAGAATGTAAAGGATGCTTTAAAAGACCTGAGCGATCTTTTTTATTGCTTTGACAAAATTTATCTTAATCAATTTGGATTTATCCTCTTTTATCTGCCGGTCTATGTTGTTATGAAGAAAATTTTAGGCGATGAATTGAGATCCAAACTGAAAATCAAAAATCTTGGGTCTGATATAGAATGTTTAAAAGAAGCCTATAACTCTCCATTAGTACCTGATAGTCCCGATAGCCTCAACTTTTTTCTGGCTGAACCACCTTCAAGCATTTATGAATATGCAAAAGATGATTATGAAAAAGCCCTTGGGAATGGTATTAATCCTAAAGATACTTTTACAGAGATCCCATTTGTTACAGTGTTTCCCCTTTGGGGAGTTTCTTTAGCAGGAAATCCCAGAGTATCTTATTTTCTTAAAGACAAATTACAATCTTTGGAAGGACTGCCCCGCATTCCTTATTGGGAGAATTTTGTTAATGAGCTTGGAATGTTAACTAGAAAGGACCTAAAAAGATTGATAATAGGAGTTTTTTCTACAAACAGCACAACATATTACGCTGTTAAAGGTCAAGAAGCTAATCTTATGGCAGCAACCTTTGATTCACGTGAAGGTGAAGATGAATTTACACTTTTATTTCGTGAAATTGTTGATGTTGCCCTTACTTTTCAACCATGGAAATGTTTAAGGCGTAGTGATGAGCGAGTGCTACCAAAAGACCCTCTAATTTCATATGTTCATCGCTGGGAGCATGACCGAATGCCGGCAAGTGCGCTCTATTTTAGGTCGTATAAAAAGATAGAACCATTTACTAAGGCGGTAGC
>JAMOVR010000274.1 GCA_027061945.1 Candidatus Heimdallarchaeota archaeon | reverse complement strand
CTTCCCAATAGTGAGGAACAAATATTCCATATAGTAAGAGCCCCATGAAACTCATTACAATAATCCAATAACCATATATCTTTGGAACCCAAGTAGCAACCATATTAATGGCAATAGGAATTGTCTCATAAGTAATTTTAATTGTAGGGGTCAAATTATAAAGCTTAGAAAGAGACATAAGACTAATTTTCCTTATTTTTATGAAAATTACTGTTAAAAACAAAACAACTAACCCAACAACGAGATAATGAGTTTTTCTTATTTTAAATCTAATAACATAATTTCTATATTTATATAGAAAGGTTAGAAAGGTTAGAATCTGAATTATGAAACCGGTTCTGTGAGCGAACGCACTTATTAACGCTAGAACAATAATTATCATCCAAAATATTTTTTTCTTTTGCTTTTCTTTAGTAGTTTCAGTTATTTTAATATATAAATAGGATATCCACGCAATACAAGTCATTGTTAGAATCAGGGATAATCCCCCCCAAGTCATTACATCAAGTAATTCAAAAGGATTAAAAACAATAAGTAAGATTGAAGTAAAATAATTAATTTTTAGTTTATTAAATACTAAAAATACACCTATTGCCTCAAGTCCCATGAGTAATGAAGCAGCAATCAAAGTTGAATGATACCAACTAAACCTTAAAACATATTTTGGGATAAATGCAAGGATACTAATTATAACAGGGGTTACTGGAGAATAATTCACTGCTTCTCCAGATGGCAGAACATAAGTACCAAAAATTCCATTAAATGTTTGTTCTACAAAATAACTATGTCTAACAATGTCTAATTGTAAAGAATTGACTCTTATACTTTCATTCCAATAAGCGTTATAAAAAATAGAAAGTCTACATACAACTGTTAAAAAGAAAATCGTAAAAATCTGGAAAAACATATTTTCTTTAACCTGAATTATTTTTAATTTCAAATGGTCATCATTATTATGACTATGTTTGGTTTTTGGAGAATAGCTGGTCATTTACATTCTACTGTGAATATTACTTGTTAGGCAGTGTTGGGGGAATTAAGCACGGAGCTCTTTCAAGGAGATCTCTGTTCAAGAGGCGTCCCCAACAAAAACATGTATGTAATAGGGAAATATAAGAGTATCGGCTTTAAACCCCCGCTTCACCCTGTAAAAGTGGGTTTCACGCCGATAAAATTAATTGCGTTACCGTCGAGCTTACGAAACAAGGGGAGTAGAAAATTGTACCATTTAGAGTTATTAATCGCCAATATTTAGTCTAAAACAATTATTTTGTGTGCTGCTTTTTTCGCTCTATTCATTACAGCAAAACCAGGACCAACAGGTTCAATTCCTTCTAAAATACCAACATCAAAAGAAGCATCATCAAGAATTCTTAGACTAGCAAAAAAATTAGCTTGGATTTCTTTGGGGTTATTACCTAAATGAATAACATGTAAATCATGACGATGATCTGGATTCGAGCAAAGAACTACTGGTTGCCCTCCAAAACGACGGCCAATCGAATCGATTTTTTTTGGATCTGCAGTACTACCATTAATAACTAAAACTAATTTTGTTTCTGGAGAATAATGTCTATATTTTTGTCCCGGAGACAATGGCTTTTCTGAAGAGAAATTCTCTGGCACAATAAGATTGGGAATGAATTTTTTTAAATCTTCGATAGTTACTCCTCCAGGTCTAAGAAGAACTGGGGGATTATTTATTAAACTCACCACCGTCGATTCAACACCCACCAAAGTAGATCCTCCATCTAAAATTAGGGGTATCCTGCCTTGTAAATCTTTAAACACATGAATGGCTTTTGTGGGGCTAGGTTTACCTGAGAGATTTGCGCTTGGTGCCGCAATTGGGACACCACTATTTTTTATTAATTCCAAAGCAACAGAATGGGCAGGCATCCTAATAGCCACTGTAGAAAGCCCTTTAGAAACTTCTGGAGAAATATAATCTGATCTTGGTAGAACCATTGTAAGTGGACCTGGCCAAAAAGCTTTTGCTAAACGCTCAGCTAGTTCGGAAAACTCAGTAACACTCTTTTCGGCTTCTTTTATTGAATGGACATGGACTATAACTGGATTATCTTGAGGACGGTTTTTCGCCTCAAAGATCTTATTAATTGCATGAGAATTGGTTGCGTCTGCACCAAGACCATATACGGTTTCAGTTGGGAACCCAATTACTTCTCCTAAAACAATTAGTTTTGCTGCTTTTTTGATAATTTCTTTTTCAGGATTTAAAGGATCTACTTTTACTATCTCTGTATTGTATTTCTTTTCTTCAAAAGCCATTGTCAAGTAAGTTTCTAGAAAAAAGCAATAAAAGAATATGGTCTTGCTAAACTTATTGTAAACTACCTCTTGCATTCATTAGGGATAGTTCACTTATAGTGTCTTAAAACAAAACAGCCTCTACCAGATTCTCCCACATAAAAAACGGAATAACCCAAATTCCTAATAGCATCTTTAATTTCATTTACATTCTCAAAAGGAGGGAACACTGCAATTATTGCTCCCCCCTTACCTGAGCCATTTACTTTTGCACCAGTTGCTCCTAAATTAGTAATGTCTTTAATCGTTTTCTGGATTAATGGATTAGTAACTTCTAAATTATTCTCAATAATATCTTGTTGTTTATTGAAATATTCTCCTAATTTTTCATATGATATTAGTCCATCATTTATCTTAAGCTCTCTTTTTAATGTTAAAGTAAGATTTCTCATTGTTAATATTCCATGAAGCACCTTTTCATATTCTTTATTTAAAGTAAGGTTTTCAATTTTTTTAGTTGGGAAAACTTGAATGTCAAAATTGGGATCTGCTCTTTTAGCTTCGTAAATAGCTTGGTTAATTTTTTCTTTTAACAGAACTAAATCTCCTACAGTATTTTTCTTTTGTACTCCACTATTAATGATGAATAAATGCCCATTTAAGTTGAATTTTAAAGGATTGACTTGTATTTTTGGATGAAAAAGCAAGAAATTTGTTCCACCAAAACTTGCCGCGAGATGATCTTGCATTCCACCAGGCTCATTAAATTCAGTCACTTCAGCATTAAACGCTAGTTTTGCTCGAAGTAGTGGATCGATTTTTTTTATTCCCTTTAATTGGAGAAATACCTCTACTAATCCGGTTACAAAAGCACTTGAAGAAGCAAGGCCAGCAGCTAAAGTAAATTCTGTTAGTGATCTTATAAGCGCTCCTTTTGCTCTTGAAAGAGAATATTGAGAAACTACATTCCAAGCTGAACGTACATAATCTCGAGAAGAAACGTAAGAAAGTATCACATCATCAGTTGAAAAAACAATTTTTTCGTTTGTTACTTCTGATACAAACACGATCTTATGATTATCATTGGGTGTGACTTCAAATATTTGATAATAAGGTATTGCCTGTGATAACACTGGCAAACCAATATAGTCTTGATGTTCACCACTTAGGACAAACCTGCCCGGAGCAAAAACTCTGAAAGTGTTAGTCATGTTACAATTTAAATTAATTCATTAATTATTTTTAAAAACAACGCTTTGAAAACTTATTGAAACAATTGTCGAAAAAAGATAGACAAGACCTAAAACAAAAAGGCATTATTCTTTATTACTAATTATTTTTTAGAGCAAGGCTATTTGTTCTCCATCAAAAACCAATTTAAAAGGAGGACTTATATATTGCTTATTTTCTACCATATCTTCATGAGTATGTACTAGAAAAACTTGTTTACTTTTAATTAATTTTTTTTGTCTTTCAAGATATTTGTAGGTTAAGTGGTGAGGGATAACCTTTTCAAAAGTCGTACATTCAGTTATTAAATAATCTGATGAGAACAAAACATCTTGTAAATAAGGAGTTTCTGGACCAGTATCACCAGTATATCCTAAAGAATAGTCCTCACTTTCAAGATAGAGTAGTCTCGCATTTTCTTGATGATCCGCAGGGAATGTGTTGAAATAATATTTTCCCATTTCTCCTTCTGTTTCTTCGGAAATCTCAAAATAGGCTTGCCATGGCTTGCTAAGAATTGACGGAAAAGTTAGTGATAGGAGTTTTTCTAAATGTTTTTCGCCATCTTTGGGTAAGAAAAGAGATACTGGAGCTTTTGGGGGTTCCAAATCCATGAATTCCAGTACGAAGAATACTAAGCCAAGAAAATGATCGCCATGAAGATGCGAAACATAAATCTCAGAGATATTTTGTGGTTTCACCCCTTGTTTTTTTAATAAGGTAATCACAGCAGGCCCTGCATCTAGAAGTAAAAATGACCCATCATTAATAAGGAGATGAGATGACAGATTTCTACCATCACTGCCAAAAGCAGAACTTGTTCCTAAGAAAATTATTTTATCAGTCTCCATTTAATACACCAAACATATATCAATATTAATACGTCATATTAATGATTAGTTGAGGTATGAGCTATATTGTTTTCTAAAGAAAAATTCTTCTTGCCAAGATATATTACTATTGCTAGAGCTAAAATCAATAATGAATCAAACATTATTAATGTGACACTACCATCATATCCACGAGTTGCCACAAGGCCTAAATAGGTCACCTCGAAGAAATACCTGATACCACTACTAACTACTAAGTATTTGCTACTGTACTGTGTGTGATAAGCAATAACAGTTAATGAAAAATGAGCGATGAAAAATGAGAACATAATTAAGTAATAAGACGAATATTTCAGAGGGTTGTTGCTTCCATTTGTAAGTAATGGGGGAACAATAAATCGACCAACCATTTCTGCTACTCCCCAACTTATTGCCACTCCAAAAATAACACTGTAAGGTGGTCTTCTACTCTGAGTTCCCCTTACCAAAGACCTATAACGGATTGCTTCAGAAGTAAAAGCAATTACTGCAAAAGCAATTAATGCCATTGTTTTTGAATGAATAAACAAATCAACGTATCCATTTAGGTGTAGAACTAACAAAACAATGCTTAGAGGGAAATAAGTAACAAAAGCATTTACACCCCATAAAATTGCACCCCAAAGCCATGGCGACTTTTTATTATCATAAAGGGTTTTAGAGCTGATGCCATAAATTAATGCAAGTAATGAAAAAATGGAAGAAATAAGTACGCCAATAATTAAGTTTAACGCAGCCATTATTTTTTATTCATAATTTATTAGTAATAACCTTTATTGAAGCACAAGAATTTCGAAATAAGGAAAAAATATTATTCTGTAAAGTAAAAAACTTATGATATTAATTCATTAATTATATCAGAATAGATTTTTTTTGCCTCTTCAATTTTTAATGGCCCTTTTATAGTTGCTACACCTGTCGATGCAAGGGAAATTACAGCCTTACCAAGTTCTATTCTTAAAACCGTATCGCCTACCTTTTTTGCAGAATATTTTTTTATTGCTTTGTTTACAACTTCTTCAAAGTTCCAATTAAACTCATGTTCAGGATGAACTAAGAATGTTCCTTGAGAACATAAACCAGTAATAATTACTTTTCCATAATCTGGAATAATAACTTCTTCTCTTTTACGATCAGCCACTAACCCAGAATATTGAGGATTTTCTCCACAAACAGGACAATCCTTTCTTTTCTTAACGGGTATAGTTTCAAAACTAAGATCAGCAGTGCTAATAACCATTAATTTAGATTCTAATACCGGTTGTTTGTCTCTTAGCAGTCTTATTGCTTCTGTTACTTGAATATTAGCAACCAAACCAAGAAGAGGAGGGTATACTCCTACAGTCTCACAAGTTGGTGCGTTTTCATCATCTGATTGCTCACCAAAGATACAATGAAAACAAGGTGTGTCTTTTTTATACGTAATTGTCATTATATTCCCAGTCTCAGCTAAAGCACCCCCAAAAACCCAAGGGATCTCTAAGCGAAAACATTCTTCGTTAATTATTCTTCTCGTTTCAAAATTATCAGTACCATCTACAACAACATTTGAGCCTTCGAGTAATTCAAACGAGTTTTCTCTAGTTAATTTAGAGTGAATCACTTCTATTTTAACAAAAGGATTTCTTTTCTTTATGTATTTTGCAGCTGCTTCTGCTTTCGACTTTCCAACGTCTTCTACAAAGTACAACTTTTGACGAGGAAGGTTGTGATATTCAACAAAATCTTGATCAATTAACCTTAATTTGCCTATGCCACATGCGGCTAATTGTTCAGCAATGATAGTCCCTAATCCACCAACACCTACTACTGTAGCTCTCATTTCTCTTAGATCTCTTAGACCATCTTTTCCTAAGATACTTAGAGGGAGATTACGAGAATGATATTTATAGAAATCATCATTGATGTCTAGTGTCATATCTAATCACTATTTGTAAAGCTGGTAAAAAATGTTTCATATGTATTCATCAGTTTTTCATACAATTGTAAGGAATAAACCTCTTAAATCACGGACAAAATAAGTTAAACGGAGGAATTAATTATCATTTTCTTCATCACAAAAATATTAGTCTTAGAGGTGAACTGATTTGTCATACGACGCCATTGTTTATGCTAAAGACCGGCTTACCCCAGGGGAATTAAAAGATAGAATAAA
>JAMOVR010000273.1 GCA_027061945.1 Candidatus Heimdallarchaeota archaeon | reverse complement strand
GATGATTTAGAACTTCCAGATATTTGGAGAAAAACAGAAGGAGAAGAAAAAAACGAGGAAAAAGCAACTTCTAATGAATAAATAGTCAAAGTCGTTATAAAAATAATTTTAATTGGAGGACGAAAAAGAGAAGGATTTAATCTTAGTTGGTTTTTAATTTTCACCCGATTCTTAGTAAACTTTTAATTTTTTGAACAGCAATTTTTCGTTTTAGACCTTGTATGGCATCTGTTGGCTTAATACCTTTTGGACAAGCTTCTACACAGTTGAATGAAGTATGACATCGATATACACCATCTTCACTGTCAACTAGTTTGAGACGTTCTTTAGTAGCGATATCTCTCTCATCAATAACGAAACGATACGCCTGTGTTAAAGCTGCTGGCCCAAGGTAGTTCTTGTCCGTCCATACTGTAATACAAGAGCTATAGCAAGCACCACAAAGGATACATCCAGCATACTGATCAACAGCTCGATGATTAGCAGGTGATTGGCGGAATTCTTTTTCGGGCCAGTTTGCTTCATCAGTAATCATATACGGTTTGATGGCCCTTAATTTTTCGAAGAAAGGATCCATATTTACTACCAAGTCTTTAATTACTGGTAAGTAAGGTAATGGCTCCACTTTGATTACACTTGTACCTAATTCAGCTGGTTTTGTTTTACAAGCAAGTCCGTGCTTTCCATTAATAAGCATTGCACAGCTACCGCAAACCGCGGATCGGCAGTTATATCTCAAGGAAATTGATGGATCCTGCTCTTCCATTATTTTAAACAATGTGTCAAGAAGTGTTGTTGAAGCAGTGATTTTTACTTTATAATCTTTCCAGTAAGGTGCTTTATCGACTTGTGGGTCGTACCTTTTGATTTTGATGGTGAATTCGTATTCCTTATTTAATTTGTCTGCGTCCATTCTATTACACCTTCCTTAGTACTTACGCTCAACAGGCTGCCATTTAGTGATAACAACGGGTTTCTTGCCAATTTTAGGTAATTTGTCCCAGCCTTGACGGTATAATAATGTATGATGTAAGAAGTTTTTATCGTCTCTCTTTGGATAATCTGTTCTATAATGCGCTCCTCGGAATTCTTTACGGTATAAAGCACCATAAGTGATTGCTTCAGCGATTTCAATCATTGCTCCTAAACTGATTGCTCTTTCTAATTCTAAGTTGTAATGTCTAGTCTTTGTTTTAATCTTGATATTTTTGTATCGTTTTTTGATGTTCTCTATTTTATCGAGGGCGGTTTTCAGTCCTTTTTCATCTCTAAACACGAAGACATATTCTTTCATTGTTTCCCTGAGTTCTCTCATTAATTCAAAGAGGTCTTCGTCTCCGTCTTTGTTCAAAAGTTCTTCTACTTCTTGTTTTGCTTCCTCTAAGGCCTTCCTCACGCTTTCTTCATCATTATGTGGGCCTTTTTCCTGGATGAACTTTACCATTTCTTTGCCGCCTATTTTACCGAATACTGCAGTTTCAAGTAACGAATTGCCACCCAAACGATTAGCTCCATGAACACTTACGCAAGAACATTCACCCGCAGCATATAGCCCAGATAAGGGTGTTTCTGTCTTCTTGTTTGCAGCAATTCCTCCCATGGAGTAATGTTGCCCTGGTTGGACAGGTATTGGATCATAAATCATATCTATTCCTAAGAAGTCAAGGGCTAATTCACGGATCTGAGGCAGTCGTTCCATAATTTTTTCTTTTCCTAAATGAGTCAAATCAAGATGAACGTAGTTACCAGGGAAACCCCTTCCTTCTAATACCTCGGTCCATATAGCTCTTGCAACTATATCTCTAGGTGCCAATTCCATTTTTTCAGGAGCATATCTTTTCATAAATCGTTCTCCCAAACGATTTCTTAGGTATCCACCTTCTCCTCTGGCACCTTCAGTCATTAAGATGTTTGTCCCTACCAATGTTGTTGGATGAAATTGAACGAATTCCATGTCTTGTAATGGGACCCCAGCCCTGTATGCAAGAACCATGCCCAGACCGGTGTTATTAATACTGTTAGTTGTATTTGCATAAACTCTTCCATAACCACCAGTTGCTATCATTACAACATCGGCTTGATATGCTTCTAACTCCCCAGTGATTAAGTTTAAAGCAATTGCACCGGTTACTCGGTCCTCATTTCTAGCTAATTTAAATACTAACCGGTCGTAAACAATGGGGATCCCTAATTTAACAGATCTCTGGTACATTACGTGCATTATTTGATGCCCAGTTTTGTCTGCAATGTACGCAGTTCTTGGAAATGCAGCACCACCAAAGGGCCGTTGAGCGATTCTGCCATCTTCATAACGACTGAATGACGCACCCCAGTGCTCAATTTCATATACTCTAGGTATTGCTTCCTTACACATTAATTCTACTGCGTCCTGGTCTGCTAGGAAGTCACTTCCTTTAACAGTGTCGTATGCATGTTTTTCCCAACTATCGTCTTTTCCTTCAGGATGGTTTCCAAGGGCTGCGTTGATTCCTCCTTGTGCACATGTTGAGTGGCTTCTTACTGGATGGGTGAGTGAAACTACTATTACGTCGAGACCAGCTTCTTTTGCCTCAATAGCAGCACCCATACCAGCGATTCCACCGCCTATGATGAGTACTTGATGCTTATGTATCATTTACGAGTCCTCCATAGAGAAATGTAACGTCTAATAGTTGCCTAGAAAAACAATATTTAATTACTTCTCTCAGTCGGCTGGAATTCGGCAAAAAATGCTAACATTATGTTAACAATCAGTGCATATCTGAATTAAAGACTAAGAAAAAACTGTTTTTTTATGAAGTTTTACACTGTTATAAATATTTTTTCTTTAATATTAGGTAATTAGGTATACTGTAATTCTAACAAATTTTCTTCTACTTTTTGAGTGTTTTAACTCTATTGGGGCGAAGTCCTCTTCCACGAGGTGGGGCAGAGGATAAAAGCTGATACAAATTATCAATTTTATTGGAATACATTTTTTTGTTTGAAATGCCTCTGAGACAGATCTTTGTGAAAAGTTATACCTGAGCCCCCAAAATAACGTAAAAGCATGATCGGAGATGCTACTCGTATAAATGAGGAATAGTTCACATGTGATTATAAAAACAATAAATATATCATTTAACTCTAAATTATTATTTTCCGGATTTTCTAAACCTATATGACTATAGAAATGAGACCATTATGATCTATCTAACATCATAACGTTCCCTTACGCATTTGTGTGGTAATGATAATGATTAATAGACTGTTACTAACACAAAAAAAAGTGTTTGTAACAAAAAACAAACTGGTAAAATAAAGTAGATGACAAAAAAATAATGGTTATAAATCTCAAGTGAATTATTACATTACTTTTTCAATATCAGGAATAGTGTATAGCAAGTATGCACTTAGTGCGGATAAGATTATTCCGATCACCATAAAAATCCAGAAGAGTATTTTATGAGCATCTATAGAAACTCCAATGTCAAGTAAGATTACCCTAAGACCATTCAAACCATGGTAAATAATGATAACAAATAATCCCCATACCATGAATTGGAATAAAGCGATACTTGCGTAGTAATAAGCATGTTCTTCGTAAGCATTAGCACCTTGTAATAGAGATGAGAGTGTTACAAAATGCAAGTATAAGTATCCCACGATGCCAATACCAGTAAGCCTCTGAAATACCCACGCCCACATTCCAATACCGCGTTTATTAATCGTTACAGGGTTAAACCATGAAAGCATATTAGAACGCTTGGCCTCAGTCATAGCCATTGTTTCACTAGAAACGATTTTTTCTTTGCTCATTTTTTTCACACCTTTCTATACCAGATAATAGAGAAGATAAGCACCAAATGCAATTGAAGCTAATCCAATCAAAGTTAATACCCAGCTAATAATTGTGCGTGCAGTTTTTCCAGTCCATACATCATATGCGACCATTTTGATTCCGTTTAGCCCATGATATACTGCAATTACTAATAAAGTAGCATCTACTATGAACATTGGGCTTTGCAGACGAGCCATTACACTGTTATATGAAGCAGGACCAGTGTAGCCCGTGTTTCCGCTTGTAACCTCAGGAGTGAAAAATCCAAAGTGGGTTGCAAGCAGATGCATTCCTAAGAATATCCACAACAAAACTCCTGTTAATCTCTGGAGTATCCACGCCCATGCTCCTGTTGAACTATGCTGAGGAACAAAGAATCTTGGAACAGTCATTTCTGTGCTTATTTCGCTTGAAATTTGGGAACTCATCAAATATCACCTTGTAATGTTTTGGGCGATCTAGGTTCCTAGTTGGAACTTAACTGTTAGATAATTAAACAGTAATGATTTATACATTTCCCCCAATCCGTATTCTATTGGTGTACTTTTTCTAGGAAAGTTTTGAAAATTCAATCATCTCCTTATAATCATAGATTGATGACTCGCAAAAATGCATTAAGAATAGTTGTAAAACATTTTTCTTCTGTATTCTTTATATTCATGGATCTTTTCTAAACTAATTTTCATATAACAAAAGTCACTTTTCTTTTTGCAATTTTTGATTCCTTGGTGGAATTCATTTTGGTTGGTAAATCTAAATGTTGGATCAATTATATAACTTGCACCAGAAGTATACCAATCAGTATCTGAATAAAGCTTTGTCGGCGCAAGATCTGCTGAAACAACAACGGCAACTTGTTCTTTTGAACGAGTAACGGTTAATGATTGCCAAAGAAAACGGCCATAATCAATCAAGTCTCTTGAAGGCACTACTGCTTGAATGGGGACCAATATGACATCTAAAGGACGTTTTTTTCGATCAAAAAGATTAGGGTACCATAAATCGGCACATATAACCCCGCCCAAACGAACCTTTTTAATTGTTGTATAAAATATTTCTTCACTAGGTAAAACACCATATTCAATTTCTCTTCCAAAGGGATGATTCTTAGTAATTAGGCCTAAAAGTTTTCCTTCAAACACAACGGGTGCCTGGTTTAGAATTTTGTCTTTTTTATAGATTGCAGCGGAACCTGGAACAATAACTACGTTATCATGCTCTTTAGACCAATCTTTTAGTCGGCCATAATTTTGTGAACTTTTAATCTCTTCGTATGTACGAGGCTTTCTACCCAAAAAATATTCTGGCAAAACAATAAAACTCAAATCTACATCTTCAAAAAAGTTTTTTTTGTCTAATTCATTTTCTAATTGGTTTAATATCCATCCCAATTTATAGTTAATTCCCTTGCCCATGAAGACAGGGGCTTGAAAACTAACAAATAATAACTCCACATTAAACAAATAGCTAAAATTAGAATATAAAAATTGGTATGTCTTTTTTATTATTGAGTTTCCAATTCTTCGAAGGGGATTATGGCTACACCTATAGAATTAGGACCGATATGTGTCCCTACACTTGGGCCAAGTGTTGACCTAATGATTTCAACTGGCGCTAGTTCTTCGCGTATTCTAGATTCAAGGACATCTGCCCATGATACCGCACCAGAATCCACTACACCAACTAAAATTGGTTCTCCAGCATATTTTGACTTGGCAATTTCAATCATTTTTTCTATCCCTTTTTTATAAGAGAAAACACTGGCTAGGGGATATACTTCATCGTTTTCCAGCCCTAAAACCGGTTGAGCTTTTAGAGTTTTTCCTAAAAATAGTTGGATGGCATTTTCAACTCGGCCACTTCGTTCTAAGAACGTCAAGTTTTCAGGTTGCATCATTGCAGTAGCTCGTTTCTTGATTTTTTCTAATTTTCGAATGACCTGGTGTAATGAATATCCCGCGTCTCTAAGCATGCCAGCATAAATTGCTATTAAACCGGTACCAATTGTTAACATTGAAGAATCAAGAACCTCAACTTTACTTTTCGGGAGGAAATCTTTCGCAATTAATGCATTGTGGTATGTTCTAGAAAGGGCTTTTGAAAGAGTAATAAAAAGAACCTTAGGAGATTCAGTTAATTTTTCTTTAATCTTTTTGTAGATATAAACTGGTGTTGGTGGTGTTGTTATAGGTAAATATTCTGAATATGATAGAAGTGAATAGAATTTTGTTGGACTAAGCTCAATTCTATCTTTATACACTTTCCTCCCAAACCTAATATCTACAGGTACAAGAGTAATATCGTAAGATGAAAGTATCCGGTCAGGCAAATCGGAAGTACTATCAGTCATGATCGCGAAACTCATATTCAAAAGAAAATATGTGGTCTAGTTCTTAAAATAATTGGGTTACTTGTTGGAGAAAACAATAGCAAATTAATTAATAAGATAGAAAGAAAACTAGTCGGTAAAGAGACTTGTAAAAGAGTAACCACTTATTCTTACTTTAATCTTTTCTCCAATCTTCCCATGTCTTATAACAATTGGTTTATAAGCATAATTCCTAGCAATTAAATCCTTAGAAAGTGTATCTGCAACGATTAATGCTTCCCCTTCCCAACCTAACCAAAATCTATTTCTTTTCTCGGCTTCTTCATTAACTATCTTTGTAATTTCTACGGATCTTTTTTTAGCGATATGAGTAGGTACTTTGTTTTTCATTTTTGATGCCTTCGTTCCGGGACGATCGCCATATCTACTTACATTAACAACATCAAAAGATAATTTTTTTAATAGTTCAATACTTGCATTATGGTCTTCTTCTGTTTCTCCAGGAAAACCAACTATTAAGTCTGTCATAATTGTTATATCTGGAAATACCGTTCTTAGTTTTTTAACCAAATTGACATATTCTTCTATTGTGTAATATCTATTCATTGCTCCAAGCACATCATTAGAACCGCTTTGAACAGGGAGATGTAAAAATCGATACACCTTAGGACTATTTAACATTTCAATCATATCATCAAGAATGGGAATTAAAGTATCTGGGCTCATCATCCCGATCCTTATTTTAAAGTCCCCTTCAATATTGATTAATTGAGAAATCAGGTCAGGTAATCTCTTATTTTCATTTTTCCAGTCTAAACCATATGCGGCTGTGTCCTGACTCGTTAACCAGATTTCCTTTGCTCCTCGTTCAATCGCTCTTTTGGCTAAGGAAATAATACTCTCAATTGAATATGATTTTACAAATCCTCTAGCAAATTTTACGGCGCAAAATGTGCAAGCACCAACACATCCTTGAGCAATTGGAAACATCGCAGACAGCTTGTTACGATTATGAAAAACAGGCTCCACAAGGGGAATATTAGAAATTGAACGCCGAGATGGTTTATCTTTTTGCTCATAAACTATTGCATCTAATATAGAGGGAACAGGATTGGGACTACTGAGTTTAATATCTCGAGACAAAGACAATACACGTTTAGGATTAATCATAGGAAGGCAACCAGAGACAATAATATTCTTATTTTCAATTAAATGATCTTTTATAATTTGAATCATTCGATCTTCCGTAGGTTTTTTGACTGCACAAGTGTTAAAAATCAGAATATCAGGAGAATTTTCTAAGGAAACAGGATTGCCCCCTAATAATTTAAGAAAAGATTTAATATTTTCTCCTTCCGCTTGATTCTGAGCGCAACCATAAGAACTCACATTAAAAGTCCATTTTTTAAAACCATATTGGGAAATAAAAAGAAGTAACGTGTCTTTTTTAGCACCGACAAGAAATTTTGGACCTTCCTTTTCAGTTAATAAACACTTCTCAAATGGGAAAATCTCAATTAACTTTAGAATTGAAAAAGGATCAGTAATAATTAGGCCTTGAATATTATTTTCATATTGAATATTGTTTTCTTTT
Source organism: Candidatus Heimdallarchaeota archaeon (assembly GCA_027061945.1). Taxonomy (GTDB): domain Archaea; phylum Asgardarchaeota; class Heimdallarchaeia; order Heimdallarchaeales; family JAJRWK01; genus JAJRWK01. Next base: position 20,908 of record JAMOVR010000273.1, on the reverse strand, counting down.
AATATAGGAATAATATGCTCTAAAGCTACAGATTTGGGTATTAGCCAAGACAACTTTTTATGATTGATAACAACAGGTCTTCCAAGTTCCTCACAATTAAATTCCAAGGTGTTTCCCCTATTTTTCAGCAATATAATAACGTCAAAAGTATTTTGTTATATTCAAAAAGAAAAGATAGGGGGATAAAATAGTTTTACATTACTTGAGCTTATAAGGGGATAAGCTGTTTTTGTTCTGCCAAAACTGGTGTTACACCATTAGTTAAGACTTGTGCTACTTTGAGTGCTTCTTCATGCTCAGAATGTACAATAACTATTTTCTTTGGTTTTGTTTCTCCAATTAGCTTCTTGATTCCATTTATATCAGTATGACCACTGAAACGGAATGTTTCGACGTTAGCTTGTAGATTTATTTTAGTGGGTTTACCAATAAATTCGTTTACAACTATTTTTCTTTTTCCTTCAAGAATTTCTCTTCCTAAAGTCCCTTCTGCTTGGTATCCACAGATCGCTAGGATGTTTTCTGGCTTTTCTCCATGTACTTCTAAGTGTGTATGAATCGGACCACCTTCCATCATACCACTAGTGGATAGTATTACTGCTGGTTTGTCGGTTTTCCCCAACATTCTACGGAAATGGAAAGGATTATTGACATTTTCTCTACTAATCTCAATGAAGTTTTCTCTATCGAAGGGATTAGAAAGACCATGTTTTCTTAAATAGCGAAACACTCTTGAAGAAACCCATTCAGGGCGAATGTAATAATTCGTTATAGCATTCATTTTACGGATCATTCCGTCGATATAGACGGGAACTTTTTCGTCTAGAAAGTCACCAAGTACAATTTCTAGTTCTTGTGAACGCCCAATTGCAAAAGAAGGCGTTATTACTTTTGCTTTTCTTTTCACTGCGCCTTTTACTGCATTTTTGAAGTCTTTACTTACTTTTTCTCTTGGAGGTATGGGACGTACACCATTTGTTGCCTCTGTAATGACAACATCTATTGGTTCTTTATCTGGGATTTCAAAGCCATCAAAGAGAGGGGTAACCTTATCATTGATGTCTCCAGTATACAGTATTAATTGCCCATCCCAGTCAATCAATGTTTGAGCTGCACCTAAGATATGTCCTGCTTGATAGAAAGTAACATAGACCCCATCAACGATCTTAAATTTTTTCTTATACAAATGCCCTACAAACAATGCATTTTCCATGTCTTCAGCAGTCCAATGTCGTTCTCCCTCAATTTTTAGATGATCTTCCCATAATACATAAGTTATGTCTATTGTAGGAGGTGTAGTGTGTATTTCTCCCTCAAAACCATTATGATATAAGGCTGGAATATACCCCGAATGATCTATGTGCGCATGTGATAGTACCACGGCATCGATAGTATGGGCGATAGGGTCAACTCCCTTTGGGGCTAATGATGGGTGCTTTGGCCGGAGCATAATTCCGCAATCCAACGCGATTGAACGGTCTTTATCTTTTAAGACGAAACAGCTCCTACCGACTTCTCCTGCAGCACCGAACGCTTCTAATGTCAACTGATTTTTCATTCTATTATCACCTACTTTACGTTGTTTTTCGGTCTTCCGAAATTTTATGGTAGCGATATCCCATCCACTTACTACGGAGGGGATAAGGAGGGGATCAAGATTAAATCCTCTAAAGAGAGATAGGGAGAATTATTTTAAATATATTTAGGATTTGACGAAATAATCGCAAAAAAACAAAAAAATATTAACAAATAAAAAACGATAATGTGTAAAAAGAACTTATCTAAAAATAAAACCACAAGAAGGACATACATCCCATTCTTTAGGGATAAATTCACCACATGAGGGGCATGGTTTTCTAAGGCTTTCAAAGTTAGGATAGAAATCTCTTTCTAAAATAAATTCCTCTTTTTTTCGTTTATTTTGTGGTGAAAAAATTTGTTTTAGTGCTTTTTTGACGATCTCTTCGTCTTTGTCAATTATTTTTTTATTAAAGTCTTTATCCCATTCATTGTTATCCCCGATACCACTCATTGTCAAACTCTGTAATTGTTGTGAAGACGAGTTATTTTGTCGTTTGTTTTTACGAGTATTCCGCCTACGAGGTTTTTCTGTAGTTTTATTTCCAAACAGCGCAGGATCTAACTCTTTATTGGAGAAATTCTGTCCCCTTAATGAATCAGAGGGATTATCTATTGTTTTAAGTAATTCCTCAACTTCTGGTTCTACTCGAAGAAAAGAATTTTTACCCGAAGAAGCTTTTTTGTTTAAAAGTTCTAAAAAATAAGCCCTTCGTTCACATACTTTAGCTAAGGGACAAACATTTTCATCAATTTTTGCATCTGGTTTGATCAAAACGCCATTTATAATGAGACCTTCAGGTGTAGCTTCAATATCTAGACCAATAGCGCGAAGGGATTTAAACAAGGATTCCGCATCGAAAACGTGTGAACCAATCATGAAACTTCCGACAATCGGTGGACTTGATGACACATGTATCGTTTTTTGGAAATATTTTAAAACGCAATCTAATACTGAGAGAATATGTTGAGTTGTATCAACAGGATCGAAACAAAAATTATTGGCATTAGGCATGTTTATTAACATAAAAAATTAGTTTTTGTTAGTGGAAGTAGCTAGTAGTGCTATTATCGGTGGACTAACTCTTAAGGCTCTTTACGCCCTTTCTAAGGCAACTCAGAAATATTTTATTCAACCAAAAGTAAGAGGAATAGTAAATAAAGCATACCAAAAGGTCACAAAGAAAAACAAAAAATTACTTAAAAGAACCCTGAATGAAGACGACTTAGAATTCTTGCAAAATCAAATTGATGATATTTATTTAATTTTAGAGTATCTATGGGAAGAAACTAATAATGAAGAACTAAGTAAATTATTTCTTGAAGAATTACAAAAAACTGTGAACGGGTTGAAAATAGAGTTTGATGACCAATTAACTAGAGTTAGAATCTTAGAAGAAAAAACAGATAGTTTAGACACAATGATCTTTCACCGGTTTGAAGTAGTATATGACGCATTGGAAGACATTTTTTCAATAATAAACAGTTATGATAATAGAATATCAAGACTAGAAGAAAAAATGAGTCGAATAGAAGAAAGAATGAAAAAATTAGAAAATAATCATGGACAATCCAATAAAGTGAATAGACCATTAGTTCCAGCAATCACTATAGAAATGGCATCAGAAAAAAAATATAAGGGATTGATAGGCGATTTCATTACAAAAAAACAGCAGTATAAAAACATGAGTAAAAGAGTAGGGAATTTTAAAGGAACAGAAAATGAATTTGAGATTGCAGTAGAACTTGGTAAAGAAGTACTTGAAGCATATCTTTATGGGGCAGTTACTTTTGATGAAGCTGTCGACACCTTAGAAATCTATAAAGAGAGCTTAAAACAAGGTCATAGAAAAACTAAAGACATAATTAAAGTAAGAGAACTAACTTATCTGATTGACGCAATTAAAGAACAAATAATCATATTACAAGAAACTAAAATTGCTGCACTCAATGCCAAGAAAGAAAAAAAAACAAATAAAAAAGAGATAAAGAGAAATCCATTAATTATTTAGACTAAAGAAATATCAATAAAAAAGTTAGAAAAAGGTATGGTTGCTCCCTCTCCCATCTATAAATTAAAAATATCTACCATCTTTGATAGACTAAGTTTTCAAAAACCTACTTTTTATTTATTCCCTCGAGATACTGCGATCGGCGAGAAGTTCCATACCATATTCTTTAATAAAAAAAGCATTAGTTAGAGTTGAAGCATGTATAATACTAATATTATTTTTATTCACACTAAAACACCATTTCATGGTGCTATTGGTTTGTACCTTAATCATAAGTGTCCCTATATCTTCTTAGGTTAAATAAGAGGTTGTCAATCACTCTCCCCTATTTCCTTTTTTATATTTTTTCTATTTTTTTTAAATGATGAAAAATAAAAATATCGGCGTTGGTAATAATGATAGTGATAGATTTGAGATTTTAAGATGATATGAATTTTTCAATTAATGGGTTGGGTTGAGGAAAAAGATATGATCTTATATTTCGAGAAAAAAAGTAATTTAAAGAATAAAATTATAAAAATAAAAATAATTATTTTTTTAGCTTTGTTTTTTATGTATTAATCAGACCGGGGAAAAATACTTCGTTGTTGTCGATAACACAGATACCTTGTTTTTCAAGGTCAATAATAATCTGTTTCACAACTTCAATATCCCATCCAAGTAAATTAGCTAGATCATTGATTTTGGTAATTCCTCCAGATGCTGCGATTAGTACTTTTTTGATTGAAGAATCAAGTTCTAATGGTCTAAACAAGACAATTTCTTCCTTGTCATTTTTAATTATCCCAGGAATAATTCCTACTTTTTCCATATTTTCTACTGCATTTTTAATTTCTTTTTTCTTTATTTTCCAGTTCGGACGAGTTTTTTCAAAATAAGAATATAATCTCGACAGAGAAATTGCTCCACCAGCAGTTTTTAGTTCTTCAGTTCCGATAATTAGTAGTTCCCTCTGTAATAATGTTTCAAAGTCTTTTTTGCCTAATAATCTAGGAGATTTTATTTTTCCTGAAGTTCCTACTGCTGTTGAAATGCCAGCTTGTTCCCTAACATCTAAAATCCTATTTGTAATTGCTCGAGAAGACTTTAATAATTGTTTATCTTTTTCGAGTTTTTCAATTCCCCTGGCTAATATTTCTTTTCTTTCTTCTTTACCTTTTTTTTCAATTTCTTCTAAATGCGAATCAAACTTTTCAAATGCCTCTTTCATGGCATCTTTAGGAATCTTTTTTCTTAAAGAATGGTTCTCTTCGCTCAACTTGATCGCCGTATATTAAAAGGGTTTTTTGATAATTAAATGATTAGTAATTGATAATAAGTTTAACGTTAAGAATGAATAACATTCAAAAAACACATTCTTTTATGTATAATTCGTGGAAAAAATAGGTATTATTGGTGGTAGTGGTTTCTACGACTTAGGAAAAGAAGAAATTAACATAAAAACACCATTTGGAGACGTAAAATGTAAAAAGAAATTAATTTCAAATGAGAGAGAAGTTATTTTTATTGCTCGACATGGAAAAGACCATGGGACCCCTCCAGACAAAGTAAATTATCGTGCAAACATTTATGCCATGCACAAATTAAATGTACGCGCTATTTTAGTAACAAATGCGGTAGGTAGTTTTTATGATGAATTAAAACCGGGGTTCTTGGTTATACCACATGATATAATTGATTTTACTAAAAATCGGATTTATACCTTTTTTAATGGGAATTTTACGACTACAGTCAATGGAAAAAAGAAAAGTGGAGTCGTCCATACGGATGTTACCGAACCATTTGATAATATAATAAGAAAAAAACTTTTCAATATATCAAAAGAACATTATGAAAATGTAGTTTTTAACGGAGTAATTGCTGTAACAGAAGGCCCGAGATTTGAAACACCTGCGGAGATAAATGCATTAAGAAGAATAGGAGCAACACTTGCGGGAATGACATCGTCTCCTGAAGCATTTTTAGCCAAAGAACTTGAGATCCCCTATGCAACTTTAGCAGTAGTAACAAATTATGTGGCAGGAATGCAAAAAAAAGTGTCTCATGAAGAAGTAATAGAAATGTTTGATAAAATGATGCCAGCAGTCAAAAAAATTTTATTATCCACAGCCGAAAAACTATGAAAAAAAGAAAAAAAGAAAAAATATTTTTATTCTTTTGTTTATTGAGCCTGTAATGCAGTAAGTTTCTCGAGCAGTATTTCTAGTTGCCCAGCAAGACTGTGAAGTTCCGTTGTAGCAGCAACTAACTCTTGTAGACTTGCAGCTTGTTCTTCTGCACTAGCAGATACCTCTTCAGCGCCAGCTGCAGTACTTTCACTAATCTCTGAGATTTTCTTGAGTTCTTCTGCCACAGCATATTTTGCGTTATTTATTTGTTGCATTGTATCTTCGAGAAGCACTGAAATTTGATCTGAATATTCTTTTGATTGGTCTGCAAGCTCTCTTACTTTTTTGGCAACTACTGCAAAACCTTTACCATAGTCACCTGCTCTTTCTGCTTCGATTGATGCATTGAGCGCCAACAAGTTTGTTTCTTCGGTAATTTCATCCAGCACGTCCAAAGAGTCTCCTATTTTTTGCATGCTCAGAGCGATTTGTTTATCTAAGTTTTCTAAGGATTCTACAGCCTGATGTGCTTGTTTAACTTGTTCTTGTGCACCTAACGATATTTGTTCCATCACTTGAGAAATACTTTCAGAGGATTTAGAGATTTCTTGGGACGTTTGTTTTATTTGAGAGATAGATTCAGTTACCAATTTAACCGCATAATCTAAGTCTCCAAAGACGGCGTTAATTCGATCGGAGATGGAAGCAACCGCTTGATAGAATGAATAAAACGGGTCAGTCTCATTGAACAAGAACTTTTCGTATTTTCTTCTGACATTACCAGAAGATACTTGATTAACGACCAAGGCCAAGTCATGGCTTATTAAAGATAACACGAAGGGGGTTCCAAACAGTCCTATAGCCCCAAATATGATAATTATAATAAGCCATAATAGTTGATAAGGAATCGATAGGTTTGAAATTTTTGCTGCTCCTGGCTTAATGAAAAACAAGCCAATGATTCCTAACAAGATGATTAGGGAAACTACAAACCCTTCGACGCGCATTTTTGAAGTCATAAATCGACCGGATGCCACTTTTTTCACCTCAATATCATGGGAGACGCAAAGTCTTTACCAATACATTATAATGATATTCCTATGGTTGATAAATCATTGCTCCTTATTAATCTAGACGGGGGTTTCACATCATTTTTTCCCAGTGCTAATAATTGATCAACGCACATAATTATAAACCTTTAACCCTAACACTGAATTCTAAAAAATACAAAAAAGTAAAAGCTAACCATTTCATAATCAATTGCTTTAATTATATTGGCAAGAAGTTTCTTTCTTATAGTATTACTGATAATAAACAATATTGGGATTTTTATTATGTTATAAAGAATAAAATAGTTTTACAATGATTGCTATGATGTTTTTTGAACGTATTTAATTTAAGGTAGGTCTGGGACACGCCATAGCGATTGTGGAAAGTGTATCATAAAAATTGACTTCGACTAATCTCCTCTTACGGGGAAAAGAAGTGGTATTGGAGAAGGTGTTCTTGATAAACAAAAAACTCATTGAGAAAGTAAGGCTTGTATTGCCTTTTTTATTCAATAGTTATGTTCCTTATCTTTGCTTCATCAAACAGTAATTCACTCAGGACTCTAACACCAGCACCAGTCATTCCTTCTTCGCAAAGAGGGGTAGATTTATCTACCCAGGCAATACCAGCAATATCTAGGTGTGCCCATGGATAGTTCTCAGCAAAATTACTTAGGAACGCGGCTGCAGTAGCTGAACCTGCAGGTCTACCACCAACATTTTTCATATCTGCGACTTTACTTTTTAGCTGATCATAATAACCATCAAATAAAGGCATAGACCACAGTCTTTCACCTGAGCGTTCTCCAGCTAATTTTAGTCGTTTACGCAATGTGTCATCTTTGCTAAATAATCCTGCAGCTTGATCTCCTAATGCAATAACTATTGCACCAGTTAGAGTAGCTAAGTCAACTACCCATTTAGGTTCATATCTTTCAGCATAGCATAATGCATCTGCTAAGATTAATCTTCCTTCTGCATCGGTATTTATGATTTCTATTGACTTTCCATTCATGGCGTATACAACATCTTCTGGTTTTGTTGCTTTACCTGAAGGCATATTTTCGGTTAATGGTGCTAGACCGACTACATTTAGTGGAAGCCCTAATTCTGCTGCAACTCTCACTGCACCAATAACAGCAGCAGCACCACTACAATCTCCTTTCATTCCTACGATTGCAGATTGTGGTTTTAGAGAGATACCTCCAGTATCAAAAGTAACTCCTTTTCCGACCAACACAACAGGTTTATCTTCAGGATTACCGCCCTTATATTCCATAATTAAAAATTTTGCAGGCTCATCAGAACCTTTGGCAACTGCTAAGAATGCACCCATTCCTAATTTTTTGCATTGTTTTTCATCTAAAACATCAATTTTCATGTTATCATATTTCTTCAAATACTCTTTTGCAACTTCGACAAAATGCGTGGGTGTAGCGATGTTACTTGGCCGGTTAGCAAGATCTCTCGCTAAATTAGTTGATTCTGCGATAACTTTACCCCATCTAAGTCCTTTAGAAATATCTTCTTTAGAATATACCCCAATATAAGTTATAGGCTTAAATTTGTCTTTATCTTTTGTTTTTAATTCTGTAAATTTATAAGTACCTAAAATAGCGCCTTCTACAATGGCCTTAGCAATGTCTTGAGAATCCAATGAGGTCCCTTCGGGAAATATATAAACAATTTTTTCAGATTTCAGATCTCTTAATTTTCTACCAATGATTGCTGATACTTCCCTTATAAGCTGTAGATCCACTTCATCTTTTTCCCCGAATCCAACAAGGCCTAATCTTTTTGTTTTTAGGCCGGGACTATACAAAATACTCGTTTTTTTCTTATCTTCTGGTAAGTCATTTGTTTCTTTTAAAGCATTTATTTGTGCTTCAAAAGCCGATATTAATTGTTCAGGAGCACCTAATGGCCCTTCATTTTTTGTTAGAAATACGATAAAAGCGCCGTACTCTTTTTCTAATGAGTCTTTTTGAACTTGTTCAACAGTTACCTCAATCATCAAAATAGTGTAAGGAAAAGACATATCTTAAGTTTTTTAAAAGAAAAAGAAATTTTATCCTAAAAAAATCTAAAACATATACTACAATATTGAAGAAAAGGTGTTACGATCTTTATCTTAAAAAATTAGTTAGATATCGAAAACCATTTTTTTAAAAACTTCGAGTATTTATTTGCCAATCAAACATTATTGACAAGATATTGTTTTATCAACTCTTTCGAAAATCTTAAATTAATAAAATCAAGGTCTGAAATAGCGATTTAAAGAGGAGATTGTAATTGAGGAAATCACGTGGATATAATAATCGTACAAGACGTCTATTCCGTAAGCACCCCAGAAAAAGGGGTTTACGTTCATTGCGTTATTTACTTACCGACTATGAAATAGGTGAGAAGGTCTCAATAATTATTGACCCTAGTATACATAAGGGGAGACCACACCGTCGTTTCCATGGAAAAACAGGTACGGTAATTAAAAAGCAAGGAGATGCTTATATAGTTCAAGTTAGGGATGGAAATAGCCTAAAACAGATCATTGCTTTACCACAACATCTCAGGAAAAGCAATTAAGCCTGTTTTTGGTTCCTAAAAATTTCTTATCTAATTTTCAGGTTTAGGTGCTAAAAAATGGTGAAAAAAGTATACGAGTCCCGCAAGATAACTTTGCCAGAAGCATTAGAATACTTGCGGAAAAGAAAGGAGGAAGGAGAAGAAGATCTTAATTATTATCAGAGAATAGCTTTAGAACATGCAGAAATGTTTTCTAAAACAAATGCTAAAAGGGCGAGAGCAATTGTAGAAATGCTTATTGAGGATTATAGGCTCTCGGAAATAGCCGCTATTTCAGTAGCTAATATTTTGCCTAATACAATTGATGAACTCCGAGCAGTAATAGGCTCTGAAGCAAGAACAATCACTACCGAAACGCTTTATGAAATGTTGAATAAAATAAGCGATATCTTAACAGACACAAGTCTTGAAGATGAAACCATAGAATGAATAAATAATTAACACTCCAATATTTGTCAAGTAATTAGTAATTAAAAAAACAAAGCTAAAACTTTATTTTGTTAGGGCTTTAAATTTACTTGATAAGGCCAATATTTAGTGAAGTAATCGTTTGACGAAAAATATACGATTTACAAGTTTAAAAAAGAAAGGACTAATAAGATAAGAAACCCTATACGTGAATAAGAGATTGCTTCAGAACCAGGTGAATACTTTGAGCCAGAGACCACCATTTAAACGAGGAGAACGTAGAGGAATAGGGCCTCGTCGCCCATCAAAGGATATTAGAGGACCTCCTCCGCAAAAATCATCAAGAAAATACGAGGACTATGCTATAGTATTAGATTATATCCCAAAAGGGATCAGAATTGGCCAGAAAGAGAACATAGCCCAGGCAATAGGAGAAACATGGTTCACATTATTAGAGCTAATTCCTAATAAAGGCTACGAATTAGAACCATTTCAGAGAGTGGGAATCGGTAAAAACACTAGAAAAGAAATCAAACAGATCAAAGGTAGAATTGGAATAGACGAACTTACAAAGACTGCTACTGATAATTTAAGAAAAGCAATTGAGATAATTGTTAAAAACAATGAAAGAAGATTTGTAGAATTCCTGAATAAAGCCCAACCTATTACAACTAGAATGCATTCAATTGAATTAATACCAGGAATTGGTAAAAAAACCATGCTAAAAATAGTAAAAGAGAGGCAAAAAGTTCCATTTACATCATTTGAAGACCTAGAAGAAAGAACGGGATTACATGAACCAGAAAAAATGTTCGTAGAAAGAATAATGAAAGAATTGGAAGGTAACGAAAAATATCATTTATTTACTCGGCCAAAAACACAAAGGTAGGAAAAATGACTTCTACCTCACTTCTTGATGAATACAAACAATTACTTAAAAAAATGGGTCTTACTCCAAATACGTCTTTTGGACAAAATTTTCTTCATTCTTTAGAGATTGCGGAATGGCAAGTAGAACAAGCAGACATTGATAATGCGTTAGTATTAGAAGTAGGCCCTGGGATCGGTATTTTGACAAGATTATTAGCTAAAAACGCGAAATATGTGTGGGCAATTGAAAACGATAAAAATTTGTATAAATATTTAAATAAAGAATTTGAAGCTTACAGTAATGTTTCAATAATTCTTGGTGATGCATTAAAAATTGATTTTCCTGATAATATTGATCGGATTGTTTCAAATTTACCTTACTCAATAAGCAAAAAATTCGTTAAAAAAATATCTCTAAATCCTGTAAAAGCAGTTACTTTAATGGTTCAAAAGGAATTTGCAAATAAATTAATGGCAAAACCTGGAGATAAAAATTATAGATTTATTTCTTTTTTAGCCCAATCAACGTATAATATTAAATTACTAAGGAACGTTCCAAGAAATTCTTTCTACCCTATTCCACATGTTGATTCTGTAATAATTAAATTAACTCAGAAAGATGAAATTTTAATCCATTGGGAAAATTATTCTAAAAAACAAATCTTATATCTAGAAAAAATTTTTGAACGCAGAAATAAGAAACTAAGAAACTCTTTAAAGACATTACCCTCAAAAACGAGTAAAAAGTTGGGAAGAACATTAACAGAAAAAATTTTGGAGACACGAACTAGAGAAATAACACCTGAAATTGCTAAAATAATACTCGAAGAGATAAAAGAAAATGATGACCCTAATAATTAGTAAAATGCTATAGAAAAGCATTTTTTATAACATTATTCATAATTCTTTAGAGTTTTATGAGATGTAAGAAGAAAACTAAAAAACATTGATTTCTGGATAAGTGTTACTCTACTTTTTGCATTAAGCATGTTAATTTTTACACATAGTTAGTTTTTTTTCACTTTTAATGCACTCCCTCTGCACCAATAAAATAGTAAAAGAACATTTAATAAATGATGAAAAAAGACAGTACGAAAACAAGCATTGAACCAGCATATAATTATATAGGGATATATGAAGAAACGGATGATGATGAAAAATTGATACGGGGAAATGAAAAATACCATGATCCCGTAGTTTTTATCTATAAATACAAAATAAATGAATTTTTTTCCCATAATAAAGAGAAAAAAGATGAAGAATTTCTTATGAAAAAAAGTAAGGAAATATATCCTGATAGACTTGATGTATTTGAATTATTTTTAGATATGTCTAATGAATTATTGTTAACTCAAAGAGTAGAAAAAATTGATAATATAGATATAAAAATACTTAGAACGAAAATAACAAGTAAAGATGGGTGAGATACTCTTTGTTTTTGCGGGTAGTTTTTGTTTTATCAAGAACACTTTCCCCAATACCACTTCTTTTCCCCGTAAGAGGAGATTAGTCGAAATCAATTTTTATGATACACTTTCCACAATCGCTATGGCGTGTCCCAGACCTACCTTAAATTAAATACGTTCAAAAAACATCATAACAATCATAGTAAAACTATTTTATTCTTATAACATAATAAAAATCCCAATAAAGATTAGGAAAAAAATTGGATTTTATTTAAGTTGGTTGTCTATTTTTTAAACCAGCACGAAGTATTAATTTCATTAAATAATACCATGAACCGAGCCATATTACAAGACTCAGCCCTGCAATAGAAAATCTAATCAGATCAATTCTTATTTTTTCTAGACCTGTAGCATTTAATCCCCATGGTATTAAAACAAGATTAAATAAGAATAACAATGCGATAATTGAGGCCCAGACAAAGATTTCTAATAATATGAGATATAATACTTGTTTATCTTCCGGTTTCATAAGCTCCACCTAATTATTAAAGCTGAAATTATTGCTAACAAAGTGCTTGTGAAAGTTAATATCCATATACGTATTACAATGCTTTTTTCTGTTAATGGTTTAGCCGCAGTTAATAATCGAACTAAGGTTATTGGTGCTGATTCACTGTCAGAAGCAATAATTTTTCCGTCTTTTACACTAACAGGTCTGGGTATTTGTCTTCTTTCTTTTAATCCTTTTATTGAGCTAAGAATTGAAAATGAATTTGTAATATGGGGAATTAGGGCAATTAAAATAATGAATTCAAGACGCCCAATAACAGCTAATAATCCAAATACTGCCCCTACCCCTAGACTTCCCGTGTCTCCATTAAAAACCTTTGCAGGGTATCGATTGTAATAGTACATTGCTAATAATACCCCAAGGAGAATAAATGACACTAAAACCAAAATTTCTTGATTGATATAATTACTAGGGATTATGAAAGCAGATGCAATGATTCCTAAAGTAATAATTATTGCGGAACCAAGCATACTCCCATTTAAAACATCAAGCATATTTACCGCATTTGCAGGTACTGCAACTACAAAAGGTAATAAAAACATGTATATAATTGTCATTCTTGTTTCTCCGATTAAAGGGAAAATAGGTTTGGGGTAATAGGTATGAAGCAAGAAAACAGGAACTGCTGCAAAAATTAGTAATAATGGTTTTTGGATTGCACTTAATGTTTTCCAGTCATCCCAGATACCAACTAAGTATGCAATTAGAACACCTAAAATTAATGCCCATATTTCTTTTTTTACTTGTAAGTCATCTATAAACAACAAGCTTAATCCTAATATGAATATAAAAACAGCAATTCCTACCACACCGCCCATTTCTGCAACTATTGGCTGATCTGGTTTATGTACGTCTCTTCCTACTAAACCTTTTTTATTCGCAAATGATATCCATTGAGGTAGTAATATAAACACCAAAATGAAAGAAATGAGGCCTAATCCAATTGAGTAAATCAATATTTGTGTGTCCACATGAAAAAAAGAAAATCCATCATATTTAATATTATGATATTATAAAGGAGAACTCGTAATATTTTTATTGTTTTTTACCATCTTCCAAAGTTGTGTGTTCTAAATATTTTTACATAAATATCCTAAAGTGTTTCTGCTAATATCTCTTGAGCTCTTTTAGTTCCTTGTGCATTTGTGTCATATCCAAGCTTTTTAAGGGCGGTTTCTACTGATGATACTGCTAATAATGCTTCTCTAGGACCAAAGATATTCATATGACCCACTCTGAAAATTTTTCCTTTCATACTACCTTGTCCGCCAGCAACAATAACCCCTAGTTTTTGTAGAGTTTTGTTTAGGTCTTTCCATTCTATTCCTTCAGGAATATTAATTGCAGTAACAGTATTTGAGTAATAACCTTCTTTTGCGAAAAGTGTTAGACCCATAGCTAAAGCAGCCTCACGAATCACTTTTCCCATAAGTCTATGGCGATTGATCCTGTTTTCTAGACCCTCTTCATGAACAAGTTTTAGAGATTCATGCAAACCATAAACTAGCGTGATGGCAGGCGTAAAAGGAGTACCGGAGCCCTTTTCAACTGAATTTTTAAATCGAACTAAATCTGCATAATAACTGGGTGGTCGTTGGATAGACATCATTCGATCTACTGCTTTTTTACTAGCCATAACAAAAGCCAAGCCAGGAGGAATGCCAAAACATTTTTGGCTTCCAGATACTGCAATATCTACATCCCATTCGTCCATTTTTACCCAATCCCCACCTGCAGATGTAATTGTATCAGCCATCACCATGGCTCCATGTTTATGGGCAATTTTAACTATGTCCTCTAACGGGTTTAAGACACCTGTAGATGTTTCATTATGAGTGATGGTTACTAATGAAGCACTAGTTTTTTCAAAGGCTTCTTCCAATTGTTCGGGAAGTAAGGGACTTCCATACGGAGACTTAACTTCTATTACTTCTTTTGCGTATAATCTAGCAATCTGTGAGGAACGTTCTCCAAATTTTCCCGCAGACATTGAGATAACTGCGTCTCCCGGTTCAATAAAATTGATTATTCCCGCTTCTAACCCAAGAGTACCAGATCCGGTTAAGATATATGCATCAGCCTCGCCAGTCCCAAAAACAGGTTTAATCATCTCAACTGTTTCTGCATAAAGTTTTCTGAAATGATCTGTTCTATGCCCATAAATTGGGCGATTCATCGCTTCATATACCCGGGGGTGCATAGCAACTGGTCCCGGTAAAAAAAGTACGGTGTTATCTGTTGAATACAGCATCGTGAGAGTATTGATAATACAACAATAAAAGCAGTATGAAAATTAACATTAATTATTGAAAAAATTTGGTGGCGTAATCAAAATAGAAACGAGTTCTTCAAATTCAAATCTAATAGCCTTAATTATTTTCGCATGAAAACCAGCTGAAAAGCATTTTTCCAAATATTTTTCCAATGGACCTGATAAAGAAGAATAAATAATTAATATTGGCGCATTCCTTTTTTTAAGAGCAATTTCTACCATTTTAAATCCTGTTTCCCATCCTTTAACTCCACCTACATAGGCTAGTCTTTCATTTAAACTGAATTTTTCATCAATACTTTTGTCTTCTGGCAGATAAGGAGGATTGAATAAGTATAAGATATCATTGGAATTAAAACTTTTTAGGGCTAGATCAAAAGAAGTACACACTACTTGTAGTCTTGAATCAACGTTATTTTTATATGCTTGATTTAAAGTTTCTTTGCATGCTGTAAAAGAAAGATCTGTAGCGATTCCTTTAATGAGAGGATATTTTTTTAAAAGCTCAATTATAACATATCCGCTTCCGGAACCGATTTCAATAACCATTCTTGGATGAAAATAGCTTAGTAATTCAATAGCACTATCCAATAATAGAAAGGAATCTTCCGCGTAATCATAATAAAAATTACTCACAAATAAGAATATTCAATAATTCAAAAAAAGATTGAGTTCAGATTTAATTTTAACATTTAATTTAAAATTATTTGTCTTGAAAAACGCTAAAAAAATATAGGTAATCTATAATCTTCACTATAAATAATGAACTTTCCGAAATTTGAATTTTATATCTTCTATAAAATAAAAATTATGTTTTTATTTTTGTATTATTTGAATAATGTTGATACCTATCGAAGGAGCTTTTAGTTACTATAAAAAAAAAGATTTGAATGAAATCCATTAAGATTAATGTTGTTCTTGTTTCTCCGCTTTATCCAATAAATGTCGGTGCCGTTGCCAGATTATGTAAAATTTTTCAAGTAGAGCATTTAATTTTAATAGAACCTAAATGTGATTACTTAGGAGAAGAAGCTAGGAAAGCAGCAACACATGGAGTTGACTATTTAGAAAAAGCAATTGTCCTTGATTCTTTTAATGGAGTAAAAGATTATTGCGATATTTTAGCGGCTTTTTCATCAAGAGACGCAACAGGAAGAAATCTAATAAGGACGCCTTGGGATTTAAATGAATTTGCCGAAAAATTATCCGGTATTGAAGGAAAAATAGGCTTAGTGTTTGGAAGAGAATCCGATGGATTATCAAATGAAGAAATAATGGCATGTGATTTTATGGTCACAATACCAATAAACTCAAAATATAATGTTTTAAATTTAAGTCATGCCGTATCTATCGCACTTTATCAGATACATAGAGCTACAAATATAGAAATCCCGTTTAAGTATCGCATAGCCAACGAGAAAGAAAAAGAAAGACTATTGCTTATGTGGAATGAGATGGTAGATGCTTTAGATATTCAAGAACGAATGAAACGTGCGATTAAATTGTCTTTTAGAAACATTGTTGGAAGATCATTAATTTCTGCTCGAGAAGCACATTCTTTAATTGGTGGCTTTAAACACATAAAAAATCATTACAAAAAACAGCTCCATTTAGAGGAGGAATCGATCTGGAAATCCCACGATCTCAAAAAGAGCTAGAAATAATGATAAGCTCTGTTCCAAAATTTATTAATCCTAAACCAGAATTAGAACAATACCTAACACCCCCAAGAATTGTTGCATCAATAATCGTAAGAGCATTCCAATTAGGAGACGTATTCGGAAAGGATATTTACGATTTATGCGCTGGAACGGGCATATTTGCTAAAGCAGCATCTTTAATGGGCGCTAGAAGAACGGTTAGTGTAGAGATTGATAAAAAACAGTTATCTTTGGCAAAGGAATGGATGAAAGAAGAAACTAAAAACCACTTTGTAAATGCGGATCTCCGTTATTTTTCAGGGAGAAAATTAAATACTGTTTTTATGAATCCACCTTTTGGGATACAAGGAAAAAATAGAGATATTATATTTCTAAAGAAAGCTTTGGAATTAGCAGATATAGTATATTCAGTACACTTTTTCACTTCTAAAAATAAAACCTTTTTAGAAAATTGGGTCAAAAAGAACGGTAGAAATATAGAGGAAACAATTACTTATGAATTTGAATTACCTCGTCAATTCTATTTTCATAAAAAAAATAAAAAAATAACTAAGACATTAGTTCTAAGAATCACCACATAAATTACACTTTCTTTGTTTTTGCAATTGTGTTTTGTTTCACAAAGAAAGCCTGTCCCATAACCACTTTCTTGTCTTGTAAGAGAATGGTTTAGAAGAATGTTTATGCTTTTTTCTCTTCGAAAGTACTATAAAATAGGGCGTCTAAACTATACATTAAAGTTATATGATACCTAACCACACAACAATATGATGCGGTATACTTGCTCTATTTCTATTATTTTCTTCTCTTTTCCATAATAAAGTGAAGTTCTTTCTGACAGATTTGAAATTGAATATTTTTTATATAGCATTAGTTTTTTATACTTGACTATGGGGTATATAAAGTGACACCCTTATCGGAGGTCTGCGACCCCCCACCCCCATAACAAAGCTCAAACCCACAAAAAACAACAAAAACAACAACGGTTTGAGAAGAACCCTAGAGGTCTGGAAACGTGTTTTTCCAACTTCTGCTTTCCACGAATAATGCAGTTTGAGAAGAACCCTAGAGGTCTGGAAACGAACTAAAAACAAAAAATGGGTAATTATTTACGAAAGTTTGAGAAGAACCCTAGAGGTCTGGAAACATTACAACGCTTTTCATGGCTTGGAAATATATGTTAAGTTTGAGAAGAACCCTAGAGGTCTGGAAACATATGAATAAATAGAAGGTATAAATGAAATGCGTATGAGTTTGAGAAGAACCCTAGAGGTCTGGAAACAACATGTGAGGAAAAAGAGGTAATGAATCATGTATGTGTTTGAGAAGAACCCTAGAGGTCTGGAAACTAGATAAAATTAGTATTTATCAATTAATTCATTTATTCGTTTGAGAAGAACCCTAGAGGTCTGGAAACTAGATAAAATTAGTATTTATCAATTAATTCATTTATTCGTTTGAGAAGAACCCTAGAGGTCTGGAAACTAGATAAAATTAGTATTTATCAATTAATTCATTTATTCGTTTGAGAAGAACCCTAGAGGTCTGGAAACTCCACTATACAGACTAATCCTGCTATGCCTTTGGTTTGAGAAGAACCCTAGAGGTCTGGAAACTTTTTTCTGCGAGTGGTTTTTCTTTTTTTAGGTTTGAGAAGAACCCTAGAGGTCTGGAAACATCTTCGTTTTTTAAAGGAATCCATGCTTATTAGTGTTTGAGAAGAACCCTAGAGGTCTGGAAACTTTGTGCGATTGTGTAACGTGAAGAAACCCGTTAAGAGTTTGAGAAGAACCCTAGAGGTCTGGAAACCATATACACGTCTTTAGCCCCGAAATTTAAACTCGAAGTTTGAGAAGAACCCTAGAGGTCTGGAAACTGTAAATCTGTATTATGCGTGTTGTTTTTTTCCTTTGTTTGAGAAGAACCCTAGAGGTCTGGAAACATGTTTTTTCCGCGAACCGCTTTCTTCAGGTTCTCGGTTTGAGAAGAACCCTAGAGGTCTGGAAACCTAATGATTTGCTCGATGCTTTTACTGGTTTTTATCAGTTTGAGAAGAACCCTAGAGGTCTGGAAACTTTACCAGCCCCCCTACATGGAAAATAACCAATAAATGTTTGAGAAGAACCCTAGAGGTCTGGAAACTTTTCTTGAAAACCTACGCTTTACAAGAAAATAAAAGTTTGAGAAGAACCCTAGAGTCTGGAAACCTGCTGAGTTTCTTCATTAAAATAACTATTTTTTATTCGTTTTTTCCATTTCCCTTTTTGCTAAAATTCGATACTTAGCATATTTAAATTCTTTTTCTAACGAAAAACGAGGGGGGTATGGTCTTGATACTTTACCTCCACAAACTGGGCACTTGTCATGGCTAAAAGTATATCTCCAACATTTTTTACATAAATAGAACGTTTTTACCATGTTCTCACCAATAAATGCTTTATTAACGAGAGAAAGTCAAAATTAAAAAACATATAATTCTACTTTTTATCTCTTTCAAAGACAAATTCAACTTCATTTTCTTTACAATATTTTTCAGTAGCTTTTAGGGCCTTTTGTAGAATAGCTTCTGCTTTTTGATAGTCTCTTGCTTCAATTTCTATTCTATAACGAGGAGCACCTATTGTGTATAATTCAATAGACACCTCTGAGTCATCCTCTGCTACTCTTTTTGCAGCTAATAATGCATCTCGAACTCTTTCTACTCCATTCCAAGTATAAGAACGCAGACCCATTACACCAGCGATCTGAACGGTTGAAATTTTTATGTTTTCTTTGGCGATTTCATGAAGAAATCTTGCATATTCAGAAGAAATACCTGCCTCTTCGAATACTGCAGGTCCTTCTTCTAAACTTCGTTCTAAGGCGTCATATACGTTACCAAAATATTCTTTCAATTTTGGTATTGTCTCTTTTATAAACTGATCAGGGTCGATATTATTCCTTTGGGCAGCATGTCTTAGTAAATTATAAGCATTCCGTTCTCTCTTATATTCCTGGATTTTTTTTCTTCTTAATTCTTGAGGAACACGTCTAATACTAACATCTAACTGATTTTTCTCAGGCATTGAACGAATAACTTTCGCAACTACTTTTTGTCCAAGCCTTACAAAGTTTCTTATGTTTCGGATCCATGTTCCACTTATTTCTGAGATGTGACAATAAGCTTGGATACCTGGATGATCTTCTAATTCAATATAAACACCATGTGGCATGATACTAGTTATTGTTCCTAAGACTAGGTCATCAACTTCGGGGAAATCTTCTGGGGTACTCATAATACGTACGAATTTTCTCGTAAAGTTATTTGAATACTTTCCTATTACCACTCTTAATCAATTTTTTAATCGCAGATATTTATTCATAATTACAGTAGAAATAATTAAGAATTTATCAAATTAAAAAAAGAATTAATAAATAAAAACAACTATAAGTATAAGAACTCAAGAACTGATAAAAACAGAAATTATATTATGTACGTGATATTAATACATCACTTTAGGAAAGTTTCTAAAAGAATTAGGAATAAAAAATAATGAAAATGTCTTCAATTTCAAATGATAACATCGACTTTTCACTTGAAAACGACTTGATTGAAATTGGGCTGACGAAATATGAAGCTCGAGCACTTTTAACTCTATATCAATCAAGAGACTTATCAGCTGAAGAAATAAGCTCGATGACTAATATCCCTTATCCAAGGGTATATGACACAATGGAACTCTTAGCAAAAAAACATTTAATAGACATTTTGCCTGGAAGACCTAAAAGATTCATGGTTGTAGATCCAAAAATTGGACTGAACACATTTCTAAAAGCTACTCAAGAAGAATTCATGAAAAAATTAGAAATAATTAAACAAAAAATTTCTGAGCTAATAGTTCCGCTCTCGGATTTGTATGTAAAATATCATACAGAGATATCCCCCGAAGATTTATTAAGACCATATTCAGGGTTAGGGAAAGCAGAAAATGTGACTATGAAGTTAATAGAGTCTGCAGAGAAAGAGGTTCTAATTTTAACCAATGTTTTCAAATGGTTTAGTAATGTTGAAACTTCTATCAAAACTGCAGCAGAGAGAGGAGTAAAAATAAGAGTTTTAATGAATACTGAAGCAGAAGAATCGCTACCGGTCTTAGAAAAAATAAAAGAAATAAATGGTGTTGAAATCAGAAATTTGACAACAAAAACGTTCCTGGCTAGAGGCACCTTAAGAGACAATAAAGAATTACTGTTCGTAATTTGGGCTTCTTCTAATGAAAAAAAGAAAAAGGTATTTAAGCCGCATTACACGCAAAACCCCGGGATGGTTGAGATATTTAAAAATAATTTTGAGTTTTTATGGTTATCGTCAGAACCATTAAATCAATGATAATTCTTCTTTATTTATAAT
>JAMOVR010000272.1 GCA_027061945.1 Candidatus Heimdallarchaeota archaeon | reverse complement strand
GTTCAAGTTTGAGGTCTCATAAAAATGGTTGACAAAAATGTGTAAACTATAAACCAAGTTTCAAAAAATTTCATTTGGTTAATAAAAATAAATTTTGTACATTTGCTTCGCCGGTGGAAGCGGAGAATGCTTCTGTTCTGGGGGGATCAGAGCATTTGAGGAATACATCGGTCGATCAGAAAGAATCTTTTCGTAGCAGTATCTTTATACAAAGGTACTGCTTTTTTTTAGTTTAATAGTATCAACCTTTCTTTTTTAAAAAAGATACTTTCTTTTCGCCTATGCCTCATAAAATCCCCCCTGTTAGTTTTGCTTATTAAAATCTGATAGTTTCACTTTTGGTCTATCTTCTTTTGCAATGTTTTTTATATATTCTTCAAATTCCACCGGCGTTCGATAACCCAATGCTTTCACTGGGCGTTCTTCGTTTAATAGCTTTTTCACTTCTTGTAATACCTCATTTAATTGCTTTTCATTTCGTATCTCATAATTATATAAATAATCATTTTTTATCACCCCATTTAATTGTTCTGCCCCTCCATTTTCCAAACAGTTTTGGGCTACGCTTATTTGTATTTGGTATCGTTCTAATATGCTTTTATATGCATTTGACAAATATTGTGAACCTCCATCCGTATGATGTGTCATTTCTTTGAGCTCATTTTCCTCTCTTACATCCAGCAACTGTTTTAATGCTTCTATTGCACATTCAGCATACATATGTCTCGAACCATACAAACCCATTATCCTTTTACTATACATGTCTTTTAATGTAAATATATAATACAGAGCATCCCCTGTGTTATAATATGTTATGTCCCCTACAACTACTTTATTTATATCTGTTATCACATTCCCTTTTATCAAATTCGGGTATTGGTGTTTTACTGATCTTGTCGTTATTATTCGCTTCCTTTTATTTCGCAAACTCAATCCTAATTCCGACATCATATTCTCAAATTTTGTTATCCCTATTCCTATTTCCTTTTTTATTTCACATGCATAATACAAAGGACGACTCCCCATTTTTGCATGCTGCTCTCTTACTTTCTTAACTTTTTCAACTATTCGCTTTTTCTCTTCTGCTTTTGGCGCCATTTGCTTTTTCCATTTATGATATGCCTGCCTACTTATGCCGGCTACTTTATATATCATTTCTTTCCCTTTTGCGTTATTGGTTTCGATGAGGCCTTTTATTACCTCGTATCGTACTTTTTTTCAAGATCCACCCCTAATATTTTACTGCCCAGTTCTATAATCTCTTCTTTGTATAATATCTCTAATTGTTGTTGCCCTATCACGCGCTCTAATTGCTCTATCTTCTTTAGTAATTCTATATTCTTTTGGGATTCACTTTTCTTTTCAACTACCTTTATCTCTGTTTTCCAATAGCGCCCATATTTCTTTAACCACTTATATATCGCAGTGGTACTAACATCATATAGCCGGCTTATTTGCAATACCGTCACTTGCCCTTCTTCTATCATTTTTACTTTCTCTTTCTTGAATTCCAAACTAAATCTGCGTATCTCTTTTTTCGCTTTTTTTGCACTTCTTTCTCCTTTTTTCATCTTTTTTCCTTTTTTAACGAAATTTTTTATATCTTTGGTTTACTTTTTTTTGTCAACCTATTCTATGAGACCACAAGTTTGAGGTTC
>JAMOVR010000271.1 GCA_027061945.1 Candidatus Heimdallarchaeota archaeon | reverse complement strand
ACACATCAACTAAAGGTTCAACAGTATCATCATTAGTCAACTGTTTATCATTAATGTTAGATTGATTATTAAATCCAGTTTGTTTCCCTCCAAACTGTTGAATTACGGGTTTATCCATTGAATTATCCCAATACATTTGAAATCCGTTTATTCCTTCGAATTCTGATATGGTTTGGAAATCTGTTCCAAATTGTTCTAATATTTCTTTCATCATTTTATTTATTCTTTCGAATAAGGGGTCAATCATCCCTCATCACCTCTTTAACTTTCAGTACTATACTTGAGGTACATTACTCCCTACAAACATACTGGATTTCATAGTATATAAACATTTCTTATTTGAAGATAAATAAAAAAATAGAAAGATGCGTTATAATTAATAATCCTAAAAAGAAACTTATTTCATGCTTGAAATTGAAATAAAAACTCAAATCACTGCCCCCGATAAGATCCCTCTTTTTTTCCAAAAAATCAAACAGAAAGGATATGTTGAAAAAAAAGTAGAAATTGAAAATGATTATTATTATAATCATCCATGTAGAGATTTCTCAAAAACAGATGAAGCATTAAGAATAAGAGTATTAAAACATGAAGTACAATTGACATATAAAGGCCCAAAAATATCATCTAAATCTAAAACACGAGTAGAACATGAAGTAACTGTTAACTCTGAAGAGGAAATGAAAAATATACTCGAAAAACTAGGATTTATTTTTGTAGCTAGAGTTTACAAAGAAAGAAAGGTTTTTACTAAAAAAGGGATGATATTGACAGTAGATTATTTACCTGAAGTTGGTTGGTTTAGTGAACTTGAAATCCAAGAAAAAGAAGAGGTTGATTTCTCTGAATTAGAAATACAAGCTATAAATGAATTAAAAGATATTTTTGGAGAGAACACCGTATTTATACGAGATTCATACTTAGAAATTATGCTAAAACAAGGGATCTTAGATAATTATCCAAAAGAGAACATTACTAAAATTGAATAAGACGATAATTCAAATTTAATTTAAATCAATTGGCATGAAATTCCCTTCCTTCTGTCCGGAAAGATGGAGAAGGGGATAGAAGTCGGTGATCTTTTATTTTTATAAACCGTTGGTAATATCTTTCATGTATAGTTAGTTTGTTTGAGTTATTATTATTGATAATAATTATGAAATAAATACAAGCAGAATTATACTTAGAAAAGCTACCGTTCAATTTAATATATTATATTATTATAATCACATAATCTTTTAGTAAAAGACAAGAGAAAAGTTATTAGCCCAGAAATTGATTGCCTTATAAGTAACTCTCGCGAGACATTTTGGAAAAATTACGTTGAAAGTCAAGGTTAAAACAATAAACATAAGGCTAAGTAACAGTGTGTTTGCACGTCCTTTGTGCGGTTGGGAAGCAGACAAGGGACGGAACATACCATAGGGACTGTGGAGAGAACCCTAAAAAGTGCCCCACACCGTTTCTTACAATAAAGGAAGTGGTTTCGGGGTAAGTTTTATCTTTGAAGTACAAAGCAACTTGCAAAAGCAAGGGGTAGTTACTATTTACGAAAAGCTTTTTTGAAACTAGAATAGGGATTTTTATTTTGTTGGAGAGATGCCTCGTTTCTTCTGGAAAGATGTATTGGGGTTGAGAGCCAATAATATTATATATTCATATAGTGATTATGGATTAGAAATAATCATAAAATCTTACTTAGACAGAGCCTCATATTCAATTATTATACTCCCAATATATGCTACTCCTAATCTTTGTAGGAAAATAAAATATCGCATAAAAGTAATAATCAGATCACTCCGATAACTCCCTAAAACAAATTATGAAAAAACAAAAAGTAAAAAATCTCTAAAATGAAATATTCAATCTAACATAATCCCCAGAAGTAAAACAAAAACCATGGAAAAACGTCTTCTGATTATAATATTATCATGTCTCCCCACCATCTCCCTCTGGGCAACTAATACTAAATATTTTGAAAAGGCACGTCAAAAATCAATGTCTGAAAAGAAGAAAGAAGAAAAAAATGATGAAAAACTATAAGTTTAAACTGTCCCCCAACAAACAAACTAATTAAAAATGGGAAGTAAACTTAGAAATAGCCAAATGGCAATACAACAAGATACTTAAAGCAATAGACAAGGTGAGGAAAAAAGACGGAAAAATAACTCAAATAGACACACAGATATTGTGCTGATAGTGATGCTAAAAGAAGAAAACCTCATAACAAAAAAGGCTACTCCAAAGCATTGCGAATGTTGCGTATTAGTTATGTTATGGAGCAATGCGAAAGCATTGTCAAGAAGGGTGAAGAGTAACAGAAAGAAAATAGGAAATTAAGGGTTAAAAATGTCTGATAAAAAAGATAATGATGATTTTCCGGAAGAATTCTATTCTTGGGAAGAACTATTTAGTACATTAAGAGAAAAAATGAATGCGGAGATGGGTGATGAGGAACCAAAAGGATTTATTCCAAACAAGATAACCATTGAAAAATTACCATCTCGAAATGATGTATTAAGAATTACGATCCAAGATATTTTTAAAGATCATGTCTTTGAATTAACTCCCATCTCCGCGTTAGTAATTGGTTTTACACATCTTGCTGGAATTGTACATGGAACAATAAATGGAGAATTCATGGTCTCCCCAGATAAATTTGTTAGTTATATTCAAGATTCTTTAGTCTTATTAATTTTACAATATTTTAAGGATAGAGAACAATTATTTGAAGCATTAAATAGTGAAAAAGCCAAAAAATTACAAAATGCTCTAAATATGGCCCTATGGGAAATTGCCGAAGTAATCAATCAAAAGTTAGAAGAAGATGGGGAAAAATAATTTAATTTTGATTATTTAGTACTCTTTTTTTTTATCATTTAAAAACAATTAAAAAAGATTTTACCGGTAAAAAAAATTAGAATGGATAATAGTAAAAATTTATTTGCTTTGTCTTTATCGTCCTTCGTAGTAAACTTAAGTTATGGCTTAATAATGCCATTTATCCCGTTATACCTAAAAGCAATTGGAAGTATAATTACTCTTCCAATAATTGGCAATATTGGTATTGCTGCTCAAATTGGTTTTTTGGCGGCGGGTTTTATGATTTCCAGAGCATTTCTTGCACCCAAATATGGGGCATTAAGTGATTATTCTGGAAGAAAACCAATAATTTTAGTTGGATTGATTTTTTATTCTTTTCTTAGTGCGTTCTATGGTTTTGCAACTAACTTCTGGTTACTTTTTATTGCGCGTTTTTTACAAGGCGTGGCAAGCGCAGCAGTATGGCCTGTGGCAGAAGCATTAGTCGCAGATAGCTCTACTGAAGAAAAAATTGGTAGAAATCTGGGTTTATTTATGTTATCAATGCAATTTGGTTGGGCTTTTGGTCCATTTATTGGTTCTGCAGGATATTATTATGTACATGCAGTGTTGGGTTTTTCCTCAGTATTCTCATACAGAGCACTCTTTTTAGCAACAGCTATTTTGTCCCTGATCTCAGCCATAATATGTGAACTTCTTGTTACTGACCCCAAGAATACAGCTCCCTTAAAGTTGAAAGAAATCTTTGTAACCATTTGGGTAATGCTTGTAGCTTTATTCAAAAGCACTCAAACTTTAGCTAGAAGAAATAAAACTCCGCTTCTAAAAAAGCCAAAAATATTTTTGGCGATGTACGCTTATGGGTTGTTAAATGGTTTTGCTTTTAGTAGTATTTTTCCATTAATGACTATTTTTCTATTGGACTATTATCATTTAAGTATTGAAACTATTGGTGTGGTTGTTGGTCTTGGATCTGTCGTAGGGATGCTAATGAACCCATTTGGCGGATGGATCTCGGATAAAAGAGGAAGGATTCCTATTTTATGGTTTTCTACTATTGTTGGAGGAATCTTTCTAATACTTATTGGTGTTAAACTCACTTTTGCTTTATTAGTGGCAGTCTTTGTTTTAAGACAAATGGCAATGGCTATTAGAATGCCGGTATTTCGTGCTTTTCAAACAGAAATTGTCCCCTCCGAGGTAAGAGGTGAAGAATTTGGATCTGTGCAAATGTATTTTAATATTGGATCTATAATTGGTCCTATCTTTGGAGGGTACATGTACGACCTTTTGTATGGCGTCGAATGGGAATTTCATAATTATACGTTTTATGGTCTGATCTTCTTATTTAGTCTTACCGTATTTTTATCTATAGTCTCCCTTGCAGGTTTAACTATTGCAAATAGAAAGATCATGCATAAAAAGTCAGGGAATGGACTTAAAAAAATATACGTAGCTACGACTATGGATCTTTTAGATGAAGAATTATTACTCCCTGCTAAAAAATAGCTAAGTAAATAAGCACAGCAACTTCTTTTTCATAAATAAAAAGCCATGGAATTTTATTAAAAAAACCATCCAAAATTTCACAGTTTAACTCTCTTGGGGGAATTCCCCTTTCGCAAGTAATGAGATGAAAGCCAATAATCTTTTATTTTTATAAACCGTTGGTAATATCTTTCATGTATAGTTAGTTTGTTTGAGTTATTATTATTGATAATAATTATGAAATAAATACAAGCAGAATTATACTTAGAAAAGCTACCGTTCAAAAGTTATTCGTTGTGTTACCACTAATCTTGTTATTGAAAAAAAGGAGAAAAGAAATACCCAGATCTTGATCTCATAAATTAGAAACTCGGGAAATTCAGCATTTTCAAGGTAAAAATATTGGATATCAAAACGGACAAAGGCCATGTCCACATGTTATATTATTCAAGGCAACGCCTAAACTAAATATTCTCCTGCATCAACGCATTGAAAACAATGGTTTCCCGTGAAGTCCAAAGAAAATTCAAAGAAGTAAAGAAAAAACTGTATAAAGGAGCGTGCGTTATGGACATAAATATAATCCTGTTTTCTTGCCACCTCTGAACTGAATTGGTAAGTAACGCTCGCTTAATGTGTTAAAAAAACTAACTTGAGAATCAAGGTTAAAACAATAAACATAAGGTTGAGAAACAGGGTTTTTGCATGTTCATTGTGCGGATAGGAAATAGGCAAGGGCCACAATGCTTCTTTAAACATCCTAATGACAGGGGCGGAATATACATAGGGCCTGTGGAGTGGATCCTAATACTCCAAACCATTTTTTACAATAAAGAAAGTGGTCTTGGTGCAAAATATTCTCTAAGAATCAGGAAACAACTTGCTAAAGCAAGGAGTAATTCACGTAGGAGACATGTAATGTCAAAAAATAACAAAAAATTTGGTATGTTGCTAAAGCTTTTCAATAACCGCGTATTAGGGTTAGTGAAAACAAGGTGACAGTATATGGTCGTTGAGATTGACGAAGAAACAAAAGACCAAGTAAGGCAAATTCTTTCTAAGATGGAAAAAGTAGTTTATTTGAGAGTATTCTTAGACAAGGAAAATTGCATGTACTGCAGTGAGACTCAAAGTTTAGTAGAGCAATTATCAGAATTAGCTCCAGAAGGAAAACTGCCCGTTGAACTATATGATGTTACAGAAGACAAAGCACCATTAGAAGAATACAATGTACCTATGACTCCTGCTATTCTTGTAGATGATGGGGAACATAAAAATATCCGTTATTTTGGTATTCCCGCGGGATATGAGTTCAGTGCGTTACTAGAAGACATTTTAGATCTAAGTAGAGGGTCTACACAATATTTATCTCCTAAAGCCCAAGAATTCATTAAATCAATAGACCAACCCGTGCATATTAAAGTATTTGTGACTCCAACTTGCCCATATTGCCCTAGGGCTGTTAGACAAGCCCATGCAGCAGCATTCCTTAATCCTAATATTACGGGAGATATGATTGAAGCCATGGAATTCCAAGAACTAGCTGCTAAATACTCTGTTTATGGTGTTCCAAAAATAGTTATTAATGAAAAAGTTCAAATTGAGGGTGCTCCTCCAGAACCAATGTTTATCCAAAAACTACAAGAAGCATTATCCTAAATGAGAAACATTAGACCCAAAGAGGCCTCTTAATTTTGTCGGTAGGAATTCCCTCTCAACGGTGAGGGATGAAAGCCGACTATTTTATTTCATATCTTTTTATATTTCTATATTTCTGTGCTATATTAGAACATATTTTATTAATGTGAACTACCCCTTGCTTTTGCGAGGGGTTTCCTGCTTCACCAAGAAGACTCTCTCCACAGGCGCTACGGGCCGTCCCAGCCCTGCAAGAAAAACATATACAAAAAAAAAACATATGATGTTTTCGGTTTTCATCCCCCCTTTCGGAAGGGGATTTCCCACCGAGAAAGTTAAAACTAGCCGAGACATTTCATCTCGTAGCGTCTGTGAAAAAACAATATAAAAAAACACTTCTATAAGAAGTAGAACGCTCCTGAAGAATAGGGATAGCTTACTATATCTAAAATATATCTTATTATTTTTGTTTTAGGATCTAATAATGTTTATTTCCATAATCTTACTAAGAGCCTTGCCTTACCTGTATTTTCATCATAAGAAAATAGGCCTGCATTTCTTAACTCAAAAATTGCTCTTCTAACGGCCAATGGTTCAATTCCTGTTGCCTTAGCGAGCTCCTGAATAGTCCATTCTTTCTTTTCTCCATGTGCCACAAAAAGAATTCTGACGTGAGGTGCTGAGTTAAAAACTTTCTCAAGTAAAACTATATACACATCTAACAATCTCAATGTATCTAATTGCTGATTTTTTTGTTTTGACAAATCTTGATATTGCTTAGATACTTCTTTTAATTGAGAAGTAATTTTATTTAATACTGCATTAGACTCTTTTAACTCATTTTTTAGTTTATCTTTTTCTTTTTCAAGATTAGAAATCTGATTATCTTTTTCAATAACAAGATTAGAGGCAGTAGCCAGTTCTGCTTTTAATTCTCTGATTTCTTTTTCATACTCTCCTTTTTCTTTTTTTAACTGAAGTATTTTTTCCTCTTTATTTTTAATTTCTATATCTTTTTTTCTGGTTTCTTTTTCTAATCTCTTAATAATCTCCTCTTTATTTTCAAGATCCTTTTTAATTTCATTAATTTCTGTTTCCATTTCTTTTTTAAACTGTACAAATAGCTCTGTTAATGTTTTAGTTATTTGTTCTGCATTATCGAAAATAATCTCTTTTATCCTATTTTCAATATTTACCGAAGACATTGGGAATCAATACTTACTTTGTGGGAGTATTAAAATAATTTATCCAATAAAAGATAAGAAAAAATCAGAAAAATTGTCATAAACTAAAAAATATACCATCAATCATTTATTGTTTTTCTTTTGAGCTCGTTAATAACGTTGAGAAAGCTATCTTTTCTAACATAAAACATTAGTATAAGTATTAAAAGAAATGATAAATTAATAACTAATGATGAAGCTATTCCTTCTTTTCCTGGAAAAATTAGTTCAGCAACTAAAAAAGGAATAAAGTAATAGAAAAATTCCCAGTTAATTGCTTCAATAAAAAGCACGGGTTGTGGCTTTGTTATTGCATCTTTAACCAGTACAGATAGAAAGACCGATAATATAACGTAAAAGGATTTTTCTAAAGCCCCTAAAAAAAGTTCTCCTGAGAAATTAAGTAGCTGAGGTGCATTAAACAGTGCAGATAGGAGATCTGGTGTGTATAGAATAATTGTTTGTGCTAATCCCCAGCCAACACCAAATGAAATTAAAACATTTTCTCTATGTTTTATAGATTCTGATTTGGAAACAAAATAAAAACGAATTAACTGTTCGGTAATTGCGAATATTGCTGCCAAAACCATTATTAGATATATATTATGAGCTAAAAAGGCTGTTACTTCTTCCTTTAGTGCGGGATCATTTGCGACTTGTTCTAAGTCATATTTTGATCTTATAAACAAATTTTGTATTAATATGCTTGGTACATAGACAAGGATTTGGGTTATTAACCACCCTGCAAATCCTACTACAAAAAACTTTACCAAG
Source organism: Candidatus Heimdallarchaeota archaeon (assembly GCA_027061945.1). Classification (GTDB taxonomy): domain Archaea; phylum Asgardarchaeota; class Heimdallarchaeia; order Heimdallarchaeales; family JAJRWK01; genus JAJRWK01. The sequence continues at coordinate 10,093 of JAMOVR010000271.1, read as the reverse complement.
TTAGAGTCATCATGTTTTGAAACATAGAACAAGATTGCAAAACCTGGACCCGCTGAAATCAATAATAGTAGTAAAAACACGATGATAGAAACGATCAGCATACTGATTTATTTTTTAAAAAAAGTAGTAATAAGGTTTGAGCTTTTCAACATACTCTTGGTATTGGCTCCCCAAATGGTTTATCAAGTATTCTTTTTCCCCCGATCTCTGTTTTTATTAACACTTTCTTTTTAGGTTCACTTATTACTTTTCCTATTATTCTTGCGTCTTTAGTTTCGGGATGCTTTCTTAATTCTTGAATAATATCCTGTTCTGCGGAGGGATCAGCAATAATAATTGCTCTACCCTCACAAGATATTTCCATTATCTCCAAACCCAAAATTTCACATATAGCTTTTGCCTCAGGACGCATTGGAATTTTTTCTTCATTTATTTCTAAACATACACCTGATTTTACAGCAATCTCATTAGTAGCACTAGCAAAACCCCCTCTAGTCATATCTTTCATTGAATGTATCCGAGGATCACGTACTATCTTTTCTAAAGCAGGCCAAAGGGGTGTCACATCTGATTCTAATTCAGTATCAAATTGTAATCCTTCTCTGAGAGATAATAAACTAGTTCCATGATCACCAATTGTCCCTGTGACAATAATTATGTCCCCTGGCTTAGCATTACTGTCTTTTATTGGTTCTTCACGGATTAACACACCAACACCGCTAGTATTTAGAACGATACTTGATAACATTCCTCGAGGCATTACTTTAGTATCTCCTGCAACAATTCTCACACCTGTTTTCTTACACAGATTACCAATTGTCTCAGCAATCCTACCTAAGTCCGAAAAGGTGAAACCCTCTTCTATTATCATTCCTAATGTTAGATATAATGGCTTAGCTCCCATTACTATAAGATCGTTAATTGTTCCTGCAACTGCTAAATCACCAATATTCCCGCCCTTAAAGAAAACAGGATCAATCGTATGCGAATCTGTTGTTAATACTAAAGTATTACTAGTATTTCTAATCTTGATTACTGCACTGTCATCCGTTTCTTCAGGTCCTACCAAGTCTTCGCTAGAATTACGAATCCCAATTTTTTTTGAGATAAATCCGATTAATTGATCCATTCTTTTTCCGCCACCACCGTGGCTAAGTTCAACAATTTCCTTATTTTCATTTTGTATTTTCATTATTAATCACCCTTCCTATAAAAAATAATTGCCCCACACTGATGCCTGCATCACCAGGAGGAATATTATTATGAAAACTTAGTTTCACATCTTGTTCTTTAAGAAAACGGCTTAATTCTAAAGAAATAATTTTGTTGTACGCGACTCCTCCTGTTATCCCAAAATAGTCTATTTGTTGTTTTCTTGATCTTTCAGTTCTAAGCATTAACTCACCCATAGAACGGGCAATTGCTATATGCGTCCACTTAGCAATAAAATCAACTGGTTCTCGTTGTAAAAACATTTCTAATACTTCTCTAAGAATTGATTTATTATCTAGTTTTAAAGTACCATCTTCTCCAGCTATGATAAATATGTCTGTATCTATTTCTTTTTCATATCTTAATGCAACACCTTCAAGAGCCATTGCTGGTTCTCCCCTATAACTTCTAATAGTGCATATGCCCAACAATGCTGAAATGCTATCTAATAATCTTCCTAAAGAAGTGGTTAATATGTCTCTTTTCCCTTCATAAAACGCCTTTTTTAAGTAGTTCAATTCTAGTGTTCCGTGACGAAATAATTCCTCTTCTCTTCCTCCTAAAAATTCGTTAGGATCTAAACCCATCTCTAATAAATATAACGAAAGCATTCTACCTGGGTAAATTGCATTAAGATCTCCACCCAAATAATTAATTGGAATTAAAGAGGATCTCCTTTCCCAATGATCATCTCTTAAAAAGATCAATTCTCCACCCCATGCATTTCCATCTGCTCCAAATCCATATCCGTCAACAGCCCACGCTAAAATCGTTTCTTCTTTTTTGATGCCTAAGTCTAAACCAAGAGAAGCTACGTGAGCAACATGATGAACTACTGAGTACTCAATATTTTTCTCTTGTTCTGCTATTTCTTTTGCTAAAATACTACTTTGGAAAGTAGGATGTAAATCTCTAATTATGACCTCCGGTTTAATGTCAAAAAGTTTCTCTAAATGTTGAATAGTAGTTTTTTCAAATTCTAATCCTTCTATATTTTTAATATGCCCTAAATGTTGAGAAGGTATAAACCAGCCATTCTTAAAAACACTTACTGTGTTATTCTCCTCGGCACCTACACTCAACATATTGGGAGTGTCTGTGAATTCTTTATGAAATAGTGGCTGTGGGACGTATCCTCTTGATCTTCGAATTATTACATGATTTTTACCAAAACTTCTTATTAATGAATCATCTACTCGCTGAATTATTGGTCTATCATGCACAAGGACACCATATGCAATGTTTTCTGCAACTTTAAAAACGCCATTTGGATGTATTGGCATAGGGATTCCTGGAATATTTGCAGACGTAGCAATCAATGCTTTTGGTGCCTCATTCCAGAAGAGAACATGATGAATTCCAGTATAAGGAAGCATTACTCCTAAACTTTTTAAAGATGGGATAACTGGATCCCAAAGTTCTCTATTTTTAACTGGAAGTATTACTATTGGACGTCGTACAGAACTCAAAAGTTTTTCATCCTCTGGACTAACAAAACAATATTTCTTAACAGTATTAATACTGTCCATTAATACTGCAAATGGTTTATTACTTCTTTTTCTTCGAATATTTCTAAATTTACTTACAATTTCTTGATTTAAAGCGTCAAGAAAGAAATGTGTACCTGAGATTCCCATTACCGCCCAAATTTTCCCTTTTTTTAAACTATCTGCAACAAATCTCCAATTTAAAGGCCTTTTGATCCATTTATTGTTTTTCCATAGGAACATTTGATACTTAGGTCCGCATACTGAACAACAAGTTGTCTGGGCATGGAAACGCCTATCATCTGGATTGATATACTCTTCTAAACAATCATCACATAATGGAAAATTCTTAAAAGAAGTATTTGGCCGATCGTAAGGTAATTCTATTATGGCAGAATATCTTGGCCCGCAGTTAGTACAAGAGGTGAAAACATATTCAAACCTGCGTCCTGGTCTTTTCATATCTTCAATACATTCATTACAAATACTGATATCGGGGGGCAAAGCTGAAAATCCTGTTTTATCTCCCATTCCCTTTTTTTTCTCACTAGGGATTATTAGAAAACGATTTTCATAATTTTTATCAATACTACTCTCTTCTGATTTTATTTCAATATCTAAAATAACTGCTAAGTCTGGTTTTTCCTCGTTAATTCTTTTTACAAAGTTATCCACATCCTCTTTTGTTGCCATGAACAGCATTATTTTTACTCCTGCATCCCCAAGGTTTTGCACATATCCTTTTAGGCCTAATTTGTCGGCGAGTCTTTTTATAAATGGCCTAAACCCTACACTTTGTACAACACCCGCAACCAAAATACTCCAATTCTTTTTTTCTAAGGACACTAAGAATAATAACCATTCTGAAACTTTATTACCATTTCCATACAGTTTTACATGATGTGTTTATCTGTAGTTGCCCAAGTAAAAAAAATTCTTAAAAATGGGGAAGCAGAAGTAGAACTAAGTGGCGTTAGAAAAGTAATTAATATTGATCTCCTTTCAGACCAAATCAGTGAAGGTGACTGGGTACTCATACATACTGGTTTTGCCATTGCGAAGTTAGATGAGCAAAAAGCGGGGGAAATGTTAGAAGCCATAGCAGAACTAGATGAAAATACTTAATTATTAAGATATTAATTGCAATAATAAGTAATTCTAACAATCAAAATAATTAAGATTTTTAACAATTAGACGAAAAAATAAGTTCAAAAACTGAATTAATGCTTCTTTTCTAAACAAAATACTATTAATAAAACGTAATACTACCATTGAAATTAAATTTATGTCATTGTTTTTTTTAAGTGAGAGGAGAATAGGTATGACTGCCTACCTACATGAATTCATATTCTTAGGGATACTTGGATTAATAACAACAGTAGTCCTAGGTATTATATATTGGTTAGCTGGAAAAATAAAGGAAAAAAGTGTTTACGAAGAAAGAAAAACTAAGCCATATACTGGCGGAAAAGAATTAACTGGTAGAAAAACTGTATTTAAAACCTTATTTTTCCAGTATGCCATCTATTTCCTAATTTTCGACGTTGTCGCTTTCATTACGGCCATTGTATCTTTTACCCAGAACTGGAATTTGTTTGTAAATGGACAGATCAATAGGGTAGCAGTACACGTCTTAGGTTATCTCTCAATTATTCTGTTCTTGTTCATCATTTTACCTAAGCAAGAAGAGGAGGTAGTTTGATATGGAAAACCCCCCATTAGTAAAAAAAACGCTTCAGAAAAAAAGAGTAGGGATTTTTTCAAGATTTGGATTAAAAATCACTACATGGGCCAGAAAAAGATCTCCTTGGTTACTACATATGAATACTGGATCTTGTAATGGATGTGATATTGAAATACTTGCTGCATTAACACCGAGGTTGGATGCCGAAAGATTTGGTGTAAAATTAGTTGGTTCTCCTAGACATGCAGATGTTTTAGTATGTACTGGCCCTGTTACTTTAGAAATGGAAGAAGCTTTGATACAGACTTATCAACAAATGCCACATCCAAAGTTTGTTATGGTAGTAGGTTCTTGTGGAGCCACTGGAGGGGTTTTCAAAAACAGTTATAATGTGAAAAATGGTGTTGACCAAGTTATTCCAGTCGATATTTATGTCCCAGGATGCCCCCCCAAACCAGAAGCTATTTTCATGGGTATCGCCCAGTTAATTCAAAAAATTGAGAATCTTGGTTTAATAGGAGAAGAAAAACAAGAATCAAGTTCTAATACTCAAGAAGTAGAAACAATGGAAACAATTGCTTAAGGAGGTACTAAAATGAGTGAAACAAAAGAATTACATCCACCAATATCTCTCCCAATAAAAAATTCGGATATTAAGGAAATTTCTCAGCTTAAAAGTGGAGAAATAGTTATCCGAGTCGCAAATGGGAAAGTACGGGCGATACTAGAAGATTGGATAAAGGCAGGACTCGATATCCATCTCTCAACGATTGTAGGAGTCGACGAAAATGAACGCATTGATTTGATATATTATTTCATGAATAGAAAAAGCTATGACTCTTTAGTTCTTGTCACGGGGCTTGACCGTGAGAATCCAACTACTGATACAATTGATGACCTAGTAAGCTCTGCATTCTATGAAGGCGAAGTAAGAGAAATGTTAGGGATAAAATTCAAAGGAAATCCAATTGAGAGAGTATTTCTACCGGAAAAATGGAACGCTGGTTATCCCTTAAGAAAAGACTGGAAAAAATCTGAGGAGGAGAAAAAATAATGAGCAAGCTACCATCTAAAAGAACCGAAATAAATGTAGGCCCCCAACACCCAGCTTTGAAAGAGCCTGAAACCTTTAAGGTAGTTATTGAAGGTGAAAAAGTAGTTGAGGCTGAACCGATATTAGGTCACGTACACAGAGGAATCGAGAAATTAGCAGAAAGTCGTGATTACAATAAAGTTCTCTATCTAGCAGAAAGGATATGTGGAATCTGTAGCTTTGCACATCAAGCGAATTATGCAAAAGGCGTAGAAATGATTGCAGAGGTTGAAGCACCTCCTAGAGCACAATACTTACGAATGTTAGTCGCAGAGCTAGAAAGGTTACATTCCCATATGTTATGGGTTGGTGTGCTTGCTCATGAGATCGGTTTTGATACGTATTATTTGCTTGTATGGAAAGACCGAGAAATTATAATGGACATGCTTGAAGACTTGACCGGAAACAGAGTAAATTATGGAATGAATAAGGTAGGTGGCGTAAGACAAGACTTGTCTCCGGAGCTTAAAAAAGAATTTATAGAAAAAATACCTTTAATACGGGAAAAACTCGAAGAAATAAAGACCATTGCTTTGGAAGATCCTACCATTAAAGCTCGATGCAACAATGTCGGTATTATATCTGGTGAACTAGCTCGTCAAACTTGTGTAACAGGACCAACAGCTAGGGCTTCAGGTATTAACTGGGATCTTAGGAGAGATAGTCCTTACTTTGCATATGATGAAGTAAAATTTAATGTCCCCATTTCTGAAAAAGGAGATGTCTTCTCTAAAATTGTTTTAAGAATCGAAGAAATGTTCGAATCTGTTAATATAATTGAACAAGTTCTTGAAATGATACCTGATGGAGAAATATTCAATAAAGTTCCTTCGAGACTAAATGGAAAAGCTGTTTCTAGGATAGAGGCACCGAGAGGAGAGAATTTCCACTATATTGATTTCAGAGAATCAAAACAACCTTACAGGATGAGAGTTCGAGCACCGACATATGCAAATCTTGCTTCATCAGTAAAAGTTCTAATTGGGCATCATATTGCTGATGTTCCAGTAATTGTTGCCGCGAATGATCCTTGTTTCTCTTGTACAGATAGAACATTAGTTATAGACAAAGACAGAGGAAAAAAGAAACTTCTTACTAAAGAACAACTCCGTCTACTCGGGATAAAAACATATAAGGAGGGCATATTATGAATACAATAATTGAATGGATAATACTTACATCAAAAGTAATAATCTTCCCTGGAATTCTAACTTTAATATTATTAGCATTTCTACTAGAATGGTTCTACCGAAAATTGTTAGCAAGATTCCAGACAAGAATAGGTCCACAAGTAGCTGGCCCATTTGGCATACTTCAAGCACTTGCAGATTTTATAAAAACTCTGTCTAAGGAGGAAATAATCCCCGAAACCGCCCACAAAACAATTTTCAAGTATTTGCCCTTCTTTGCTCCGTTACCAGTAATGATTGGTCTTTTTATGATACCTATTGCTTCTGAAAAAGGTTTTGTAAATTCTCCAGGAGATATTTATCTATTAATATTTATCCTAAGCTTGTTCGCTGCAATTCAAATAACTTTAGGATGGGCAAGTGGTAGTCGATATGCACTTATAGGTGCAGCAAGATCTGGTTTACAGCTTGTTTCCTTTGGGATTCCACTTGTCTTTTCTGTAATAGTACCTGTAATGTATGGAAAAAGTTTCGATTTATCAAAAATAGTTGAAGTGCAAGCAGTTAAACATGGTTATTTGCCAAACTGGGTAGTATTTCATATAGTTGGTCTCTTAGCATTTATTATTTTCTTGATTTGTGGGCTAGCGGAACTAGAAAAAGTACCTTTTGACACTCCAGAAGCAGAAACAGAAATTGCTGGTGGATGGACATTAGAATATTCTGGTCGTAGATTTGCATTTATATTACTCTCCCAGGAACTTAAAGAAATACTAATCGTTGGATTAGCGGTGACTTTATTCCTTGGAGGCCCTACTGGCCCTACATTTGGTGCTACTGGGATCTTAAAAACATTACTATTTACAGTATATTTCGTTATAAAATGCTTTTTTGTTATGTTCCTATTAGCCTTATTCTCAGCAAGTATGGCTCGTCTAAAAGTTAGCCAGATCTTAGAGGGTACTTGGTCTTATCTCGCACCGGTGTCCGTACTAACAATAGTGCTCCTCATCATTATTGGTTAAAGGAGGTATGAAAATGAAGTTAGTATTTATTGAGCTCCTAAAAAACTTGTTTAATAAGCCAGTAACAGTTAATTTCCCATATGAAACAGAAGGACTTAACCGACCTGAAAGATACCGCGGTATTCATGTAGTAGATCAAGAAAAATGCATCGGATGCCGGAGATGTGCTAGGGAATGTCCAGTAGAAGTAATAGAAATGGTGCCTTTAACACCTGAAGAAAAGGCAAAAAGGAAGGATAAGAAAAAATTCAAGCCTGTATTTCATCTTGCAGGTTGTATTTTTTGTGGAGTTTGTGAAGACGTATGTCCTGTGAACTGTATTAACCTTACGAACAATATCCCTAATCCTACTGAAAATACCTCTGAATTGGTGGTGGCATAAAAATGGTGGATTTATCAGTATTACCTACAGAACCATTTGAAATAATACTCATACTAATAATGTTGGGAACACTACTGTTTATCGCGTTCTCTAAAGAAATATTCCAACAAGCAGTGGCATTTATTGTTTACATGGTCGCTGTTTCAGGTATATATTGGATTTTAGGTGCGCCAATTATCTCTGTATTCCAACTTACGATCTATGCTGGAACTACAGGTGTAATTTTGTTTGCGGCTATGAGTATTTTCTCCACTGATCAAGAGGAAGAAGAAAAGACGGAGGTATAAAAAATGAGCAAGACAAAAACAATTCTAAGCACAATTATCATTTTATTCTTCTTTTTAGTATTTGCACTACCCATTATTGTTAATGGGATAAATGTAATGCAAAAAGTAGTACCTCCGTCTCATGACATTGTTAAATTAGTGAGTGAAACGCTATGGATCTATCGATTACCAGAAATTTATTTTCATGCATTCTTCTTAGCTGCAACAATCATTGCTAGCTTAGTAGCTCTTCGAAAACCACCGAAGTTTATCCCGGAAGCAACACCTGAAGAAATTGGGATTGCCTACGTTGGATTTGAAACAGTAACTAAAGAAGAAGGAGAGGAAGAAAATGCTTAGTGCAGAAACATACCATCTTGCAGTCCTGTTAGTAATATCAATAGGGCTATTTGGAATAATGAAATCAAAAAACATCATTCAGGTAATTTTGTTAATTGAAATGATGCTTGCAGGGGTTAATCTACTTCTCCTTCAAGCTGCCGCAAGAAACGGAGAAGATCCCTTAGGTCAAGTGGGTGTAATCATGTCTACAGTAATTGGTGCGGGGTTAACTGCTTTCCTTCTTGCCTTGTCTATTAAAATGTACCGTGAGACCGGTAGTCAGAGCCTAGAAAAAATACAAAAATTAAAGTGGTGAGAAAACATGAGAGAAATCGACATAATATTACTCTTACCGTTAATTGGGTCAATAGTTGCAGGGCTATTTACATATATGCCTGAAAATAAGAAAAAAGCAATCTCATTCTTTTCTTGGATAATAATACTAGTCTTCACTGTCACTACAGCAATTATTAGTACAATAAGCTTACCTAAAATCACTCCCGGAGTAACAATGGCTTCACAACTAGGCGTATGGCTCCAAATATCGACATTTAGATTAACTCTTAACTATTATATTGACGCATGGTCTATACTTCTATCAATTGTATCTTCGTGGTTAACAGCATTTATCATTCTGTTTTCTAAATATTACATTGGCAACACAAAACATTCTTCAAGATACTATTCGTTAGTAAGTCTCTTCCTCTTCGGAATGCTATTGTTAGTATTTTCTGATTCCCTATTAGTGGCCTTTTTAGGCTGGGAAATAACAGGAATATGTTCTTGGGGACTTATTAGTTATTATTATTACAAGCCTGGTGAAGAAGGAATTAAAGCCTCGAAATCTGGGCAAAAAGCATTAGTAACTACGGGCGCAGCAGACATTGGCTTTTTAATAGCTATCTTTTACTTAGCAAAACAGTTTTCAACTACTTCAATAACAAGTCTTAATTCTTTCATAATCCCCTCTGTTGCAGCGTTTGGGCTTTTGTTGGCTGCCGCTGGGAAATCTGCTCAATTTCCTTTGCATATATGGATTTCTAGTACAGATTCAAGAGATATAGACGCTATGCAGGGTCCAACAACAGTTTCTGCATTAATTCATGCTGCAACCATGGTTAATGCAGGAGTCTATCTCTTAGGAAGAACAATGATGCTGAGTCCCTCTTATGAATTTAGGATGACAACAATTTACTTAGGTACAATAACAGCTATTTATGCAGGGATTTCTGCCCTTGGGACTAACGACATTAAAAGAGTACTTGCTTATTCTACTATAAGTCAATTAGGATATATGGTTGCTGCCCTTGGCGATACAAATCTCGGTGAATTCTCTTCTCTATGGCATCTCCTTAATCACGCAATGTTTAAAGCACTCTTATTCCTGAGCGCAGCAGTGCTAATCCATAGCTTACACGAAAGAAAATTTGACAGAATTGCTGGTGTAATAAGAAACTCCAAAATATTAACAT
>JAMOVR010000270.1 GCA_027061945.1 Candidatus Heimdallarchaeota archaeon | reverse complement strand
TTCTGTATCCAACTCCTGCTTCTATGAATGTCTTTCAGGAACTAGTCCACAAATATAATCCTCGTGGTTTATGGATTCACGATGTGGAAATAGCCAGTATTGCTATAGCATACGGCATATCAATGATTGCTACAAATAATATTGCTGATTTTAAACGTATTGATGAATTGAAGATTATAGAAATATAAATATTGCGCTAACAAGCGGGTCCACTTGACCGCCATTCCGCTGCGCCCTTTCGGCCTTGCTCCATGTCGGCAAGTAACCCTTGGTCGTTATGCAATTAGTCAGGATAATAGCATGATTTTGGGTGTTATAAATGAAGCAGTAAATTACCTTGATGTTCATTCTCACTTAACGAATCTAATCATATTTTTTGCTACTCTTTTGATAGCATGGATTTCAGGAGCATTTAAAATAATCAAGGGATTAGCACAACGATTAGATAATAGACTACGAGTTAGAGTAAATCCGGCTACAGCAAGAATCGCTTTTTTGAAAAAGTTTGATCATGATGGTCATGAAGCCGCAAGATTTGCTTTTTGTCTCTCTTTATCTTTGTTTAATCCCACTGATAAAAATCAAACTATAGTCGATTTTGAATTGAGATTTAAAGACAGACGGAGAAGGTGGTCCAATGATCTTTTGCCTTTAACATTTCCTAGTGTACCACGTCAGGACATTGGAGATAATGTGAAATTTTTGCCTGTTTTCTTTAGCAGGTTTCCTGAATTAGAGGCTATTATCGGGAAAGAATTTACACCAAATGGAAAAATACACCCAAATGACAGTCAGAGTGGATACCTACTCTTTATTGAGGAATTTAATGGTAGTTGGTTGCCATTGATAACAAATAAGGGCGTGAGAATTAAGGTTATATGTCATGATTTGAGAGGACGAAAATATATAGCAAAAGGATGGGCAAAAAGTATAAGTGCTAAAAAAATGTTTTCATTTATTCCAGGATTAACCGCTTATGCAGAAGGAGAAAAATATTTATCTTCTTTACACAGATGGGAAACAGGAGTTGATCCATTATCAAATGAAGGGAAAAAAATAATAAGGCAATTTGACAAAAAGAGTGATTAAGAAATTAGCATAACAATGCGCTTCACCTGACCGCTATTCCGCTGCGGCCTCCGGCCTTGCTCCATAGCGGCATGTGAGCGCGGTCGTTAGGCGAGAAAGATGATTGATTTTAAAGAGATACCTAAAGATGGTGAAATATAGGAATTATTTGCTCGTGATTTTTTAGAGTCTTTTGGTTTTTATGTTGAAATACCACCAGACCGGGGCTCGGATGGTGGTAAAGATATTATCGTTGTTGAAGAAATAAAAGGTAAGTTGCATTCTTCTAAGTTGAGATGGTTGGTAAGTTGTAAACATTTTGCTCATAGTAATAAGTCAGTAAATGAGAATGACCATGAAAGGAATTTGCTTGAAAGAATAAAAGGTTTTAATGCAGATGGATTTATAGGTTTTTATTCCACTATAGCTTCTAGTGGATTAAACCAACGATTGTCACAATTAAGAAAAAATCTGGAAATTAAGGATTATAAAATATTTGATGGTAAAATAATTGAAAATTATTTAGTAACTGTTGGATATTCTCATCTATTACTACGCTATTTCCCAAAATCTTACAAAAACGTAAAACCGCTTCAT
>JAMOVR010000269.1 GCA_027061945.1 Candidatus Heimdallarchaeota archaeon | reverse complement strand
AGAGGTTACTGAAAATCCTCATCGCGGCGCACCTGCTGGGTTTTGCTTTGTCTAGTTTGCAAATTGTCGCTTTTTTTGAGTTTTTGCATTCACGCGATGATATTGGATGTCGCCGGTCATTAAGCGTACTGCAGATGAAGTTAGATGAAATTGTTCCTTTTCTGTGGATGAATGCTGTAGATTGGGGTCAGAAATATGGAGAATTGCATAAATCTTCTATTGGCCTGACAGTATTGTTCTTGGGAAGCATGGGAATAATGAGTAGATTTATTCGACCAATTCGTATGTGTTGGTTAGATATTGGAATTATTTTACCCCTGCTGTTTTATTTTTTGAAAAATTTTCCTGTTTTTCCTCCAATAAATTCTTTTATTGGATCTTTGCCATTAATCAATGAGCTACGTTTTAATGTGTATTGTTTCCCATATGTGCAGATATTTTTTTCATATTACGCTGCAGTTGGGCTGCAATTCATTATTAGCAACGATTTAAAAAAACAAAAAAAAATTATTATTTATTTAATCTCTTCTCTTTTGACTGTAATAATAATTATTTTATCTGCAAGAAAATTTAATATTAACTTTTTTATTAATATATCAAATAAATCTTTAAATCAAAATTTAATAACTTTATATATATTGATATTAATATTATTTATAACTTTTCTTGCAATTCTTAAAAATAAATATCAAAAAATATTTTCAAGTCTTATCATTGCCCTTGTTTTAGCAGAAATCTTAAATACCCGTATGGTTGATTTTGTTCCAATGATCACATTCTCCGAAAGCTATTTACATCATACTACTTGGGCTTCTTCATTATCAAAAGCTCTGACAAGAGAACAACTTCATAGACAAGAATTAAGATCGAATGATAAGTATGGCCGTTATCTTGCTGCTGGGATTGCCACTGTGGATCATGGCGCACCCGCTGTGATTTCAAAACGTAATCTTCTGTTAAGACGAGCAATATATGATGGGCCTTGGCGTGGATTTCTTGAACTGAAAACACCTAAAGTCCCATTTGCTGATGATATCATCGGCAGAAATTTAATTAGCGATAATATTTATAGAGGTGCAAAGTATGGTCCTGATTGGGACGAGCTGCATCGGCAGCAAGAAAACATTAGAGGGAATATTGACGGAATAGAAAATCTGAGTGCTTTATCATCTCTGGAGTACAAATACCTGGGCAAGGGGATCCTTAAATTTTCTGGTTGGGCCTTGAGCGGAAACTTTCCTCCTGACGAACAAGAGTATTATTTTCTCCTGAAAGGGAATGCTGAACAATTCGTTATCCCCGTCTGGCGAGTGAAGCGTCACGATATTGCCATCAGCTTTAATAATCCTAACTACAAGAACAGTGGATGGATTGTCAGGATTGACCCAACTATCCTACATGAACGAGAATATCGGCTTGAACTAAGATTGGTTGATGGAAAACAGAGAGCATATTCTATCATGAATCTTGGCACGTTGATTATCTCCCAACCACATAAAAAAAGCGAAAATCTTGTTTACTGGGAAATTGATTCCATTAAGGGCACTCATTGCCATATCAGAAATAATGCTTTGTCAAGAGCTTATATTGCTGGTAGTTGTGTAGCAGTTGCCACCCCTGAAATTGCTACTCAGTTCATGCAAAAGGGGCAATACAGAAAAGGAGTTGTATATCTTGAAAATTTAAATGCGGAAGAAAAAGAATTCTGTCATCAACAAAATAGACAGTGGCAACAGGTGCCCATCAAGGAAGATCGGGGTAGTATTGTCGAACTGAAATCAGTTCATGGACCAGGGGTTCTTGTGTTATCAGATACTTATTATTCGGGATGGCATGCCTATGATGTTGAAACTGGTCGAGAGTTACAGATAAAACCAGCAAATATTGCTTTTCAAGGTATTTTATTACCAGATAACCGTAAATATACTATCATTTTTCGATACCGACCGCAGTGGTTATCGGTAACATTTTTATTGACAGTTGTTTCCTTATTCATCCTCGTCATGTACGGTATAATTGAATTTCAACAAAAAAGACGGGAGAAATGAGAAAAAATTAATTAAATGCTGTTTTTAAGATTTCTTTCGTAAAGTTCTCTATTGAGTTTACTGATGGAGTCAAGAACAAGACCACAGACAAAGCTGATAATAGCAAGCAGCATAAAGGTTGCGGCTAAAATGGCTGAAGGGACTTTATAGACGTAGGAATATGTAATATATTCATAAATGACAGGAAGTCCGCATAGTATTCCTGTGAAAAAGAAAATACCGGCAATAATGCTGAAATATTTTAGAGGATAAAAGTGTCTGTAAAGATTGAAAATGGTTAATAACACTCTGCTCCCATCTGCAAAAGTATTGAGTTTGGATTCGCTTCCCTCAGGCCGATCTTTGTAACGTATGGGCACTTCAACAATAGGCATTTTGCGATCAAGAGCAAAAATAGTCATGTCAGTTTCTAGTTGAAAACCATCACATAATACCGGGTAATTCTTCACAAATCTTCGGGATAGCACTCTATAGCCACTCATTATATCGGATAGTTGTGCGTGGAATGCACGGTTAATGATTTTTTTCACAAGATTATTGCCGAAATTATGGAAATTTCTTTTATTTTCATACAAATATGTCTTGTTCGATAATCTATCACCAACCACTATATCTGCTCTTTCCTCCCAAAGCGGTAGTAATAATTCTTTGATTGCATCGGCAGGATAGGTATCATCCCCGTCTACCATAATATATATGTCCGCATTGATATCACGAAACATGGAGCGGATAACATTCCCTTTGCCTTGAAGAGGTTCTGACTTGACAATCGCTCCAGCTTTACGGGCTATTTCAGCGGTTTTGTCAGAAGAGTTGTTGTCGTACACATAAATAAGGGCACTTGGAAGTTCTTTTTTGAAATCAACGATAACTTTTTCAATGGTTATTGCTTCATTGAAACAGGGAATAAGTAAAGCGATTCTTGATGTGGAATCCATGAGTTATATTTTTGTATCTTAAGGCCTTTGGAAAAGAGTTGTTCGCTTCAAGTTGTTCGAGCATGCTGATGCTATGCAGAAAAAAAATACATCACCTCCCACAGTTATAATTCTGGACAGCAATACCGCTATCAATAGTTGTGATTCGGGGAGAACATTATTGAGCAGAAGAAGGATCATTGCTTCCCGTACTCCAATACCAGCAGGAGCTCCTGGTGTCACTAATCCTGCAAGCCATGCAACAATAAATGCTCCAAAGCAAAGAGAAAATTGTGTGGGTTTAAGTATGGCGGTTCCATGAAGCAAAATAAGAATGATGACAAAAATTATGCTGGAGATGGAAAGAAAAATAGTATGCCCAAGAAATGCTTTGGCAATAGGCAACGCTGCAAAATTTTTTAACAAGATTGCCACTATCAACACAACTATTACAAAAGTAATGACACTTAAGGCAATATTAACTTGTGGCAGCAAGAGTGGTACAGTTAAAATAGAGAATAAGGAACCTGAGAGTGCCAGAAGGGCCAATTCCCAGAGAGTGGATTTCGCCAAAATCCATCCCCCAATATCTGCTGCCAACCCCATTGCCTGCCTGCCGGCAAAATGCATGATATTGCTAGGGACATATTTTGCTAGTTGCGTCAGGCCGTAAATTTTAATCGCCCAAAGTTTTGGTCGAGTTTCTCCGTAAAAAGTCAGGATTTCGCGCCAAGCAAGAGCCAAAAGGATGCTTGCTGTCCCATAAACTCCAGTCAATAAAAAAATTCCTGGCCAGATAAAAACATCAAATTGTGAAAAATCCAGCTGGGTTCTGTATCCATTTAAACGGATTCCCACAAAAAGAATGCCAGCAACAGCCACGATGCTGCCTGCCCATGTGAGGAGCTTTTTAAATTTTTCGTTCATTTTTATAATTTTTGATGAGCTACTTTAGACGCATTGCTATTTCATCCTTTTTTCTCCTGGAAAGTATTGTCTGTTCGAATTTTAGCATTAGAACTTAAATTGTTCTGTAAAGGATGTTGTAATCTAAAAGAGCGGTTATGAACAATTAAATTTGCGACTAAACCAATCATGAAAATTTCAAGGCCTGCAAGCATGAGGGTTTGGGATGTTGTACCAATAGTACCCATATGCCAAAAATCTTTTAAAGAAGCTTTAAGAAAACCACTTAACATCAGGATACCGGCAATGGGATAAAATAGTTTAGTCGGATAAAAAATAAGGCCTAACCGCGCAACAAGGCGAAAAAAATGAATAGTATCCTTAATTGGCCGAATTGAAGAGTGTCCTGAACGTTTAAAATAGTTGATAGGAATATTTTTAATACGAAAACCACCCATAATCGCACCCATGGTAATGGTAGATGTAAAACTAAATCCTTGAGGGAAAAAACCCCATAAATAATAACACAAATCTCGTGAAAAGATTCGCATACCGCTGTTGAGATCTGGAATATTTTCCCCCGAAATATAAGAAGCAAAAAGGTTGAGCATTTTTTTAGGAAATCTTCTGAGACGGGGAATTTGGCTAACAGGTCCAGTTCTAACGCCAATTACCATGTCATAAAATTGTATTTCGTCTACAAGACGGGGAAGCTCTTCTGGAGGATAAGTCCCATCTGCATCAATAATGGCGATATATGGAGACTTTCCAGACAGAATTCCTGTTTTCAATGCAGCACCATAGCCTCGATTAATTTCATGCTTTATATAAGTAATATCTTGATTATTAGAAAGTTTATCGATGTTGTACGAATCGTCTGATCCATCATTAACAACAATAATTGAAGCCTGATGTCTTTCAGATAACGAATTGACAATACTGGCAATAGTCTGTTCAACTGTAGTTATATTTTCATTATACACAGGTATAATGATATCAAATGAAATTATCATAATTGTTTGTTATTAGTTAAATTTGGATATAATTTACTACCAGATTTGTTCCCACGAAGGATCTATATTCAAATTAGGAGTTACAAAAGTACGCACAGAAAGAACATAGTTGTTAGGATAGGGACTGGCAATTCCTTTAATAGTATTATTATCGGAAAGCTTTAAAATATACATGGTAAAAGATTCGTTATATTGACTTCCATGTGGTGGAACTTTATAAATATGGACTGTTTTTTTGGCATCAATTCCAAGAGCGTAGTTATCATCAATAAAGGCAGCTCGATACAGCCGGGCGTGTTTTTCTCGTAAAAATGCAAGACAATATCCCTTGTTTAGAAGATTCATGATTTGTTGTTTATGGGAATTAATTTTGTAGAATTGTCTATGAGTTGGGGATTGAATTAGATGAACAAGCTTTATTGGATATGGTGCGGCAAGTAATAAAGTAGTAACTACAATATATTTATATTGACCAAGAAGTGTGGCTAGACGCAGTGTTAACAATAGAGACAGAGGGATGGTGACATTAAGATATCTAGGTCTATTTGGTAAGAGGAATTGAATTGGGTCAAGACTGCTGATAGCAAAGGTAATTAAAAAGCTTACAGACAGATAACAGAGAGCTATCAGTGTTTCTTTGGGAAATTTTGTGCGATGGTTAAGGAAATAAAAAGCAGCGACAAAGCCGATAATTGAATGCAGGTACATATAGTTGGGCAAAATTTCCCAGCGTTTAAAAATGGCTGAAAGAAACGCAACCTTTGCAGAACCGGATTGCATGAAGTTGAGATGCCCTCCTGCAAGAGCCAACCGTCCAGGCAGAGAATAATCTCCAAGAATAGAATCTATCCATGCAGTTTCAATACAAAAACCCAAAAACAGGATGCCAAAATAAATAAAAATAGCTTTCTTTTCATGGAGTATAAAAAGAATATACAAAAGTATAGCAGGTAAAAAGAAAAGGTTTGTAATCTTGGCTCCATAAGCCAAGAACAAAAACACAGCTGAACAAATTAGATATTTTTTTTGACGATTATTTTCGTAAATAAGTAAAAAAAAGATGCTACCAAGAACATAAAAGATCGAGAAAATTCCAGGAAAAAGCTGGCTGCCTGCATTAATGATAACAGGATGGAACGAAAAAAGGAGCATAGCGCTTAACGCCAATAACCTTCCGTGGAGTAATAAGCCAATTTGATAAATAAAAAATGCGGCGCCGGCTGCCGTAAAGGCTGGAGCAAGATAATAAATAGAGGGTTGTGTTCCAAAAATTTTTTGAAAAAATAAGCTTAAGAAATTTATCCCCCAGCGCATAGTATGATGATCCAGTCTGCTGAAAGGGAGTCCATAAAACAAGCGTTTTGTTTCATACCATTTAACAAAAGAATCTCCGCTGTCTTCTATTGGGATCGTTGCATAGAGCCGGAAAAGAAAAATGAAAAGACAAAGAATTGTCGCTTCGATCCATTTATGGCGTATTAAGATTTTCAATGAAATATTATGAGATTTAACGATGTAGGTTATAATTGAGAATTGCTGAAGTTGTTTCGTGATGCATCTCGAGAAGTAAATACCAGAGTTTTACAATTAAATCTGTTTGAATGATACTTAACTGTCGATTTCTTTAATCCATCAGGAAAGCAATAATCCGTTTCTTTACGGATTTTTTTATTAGATGTCGGGTCCCGTGAGA